>WGMG01000011.1 GCA_016125185.1 Armatimonadota bacterium
ACAAATCCAAAAAGACCGTCATCGTCGCATGCGCAAGGAAACTCGCACACGTCGTCTGGGCAATCCTAACGAACGACGAAGACTACAGCCAAGAGATATTCATGAAACAGGCAAGGCTCACTTGACAAGACAGCATCTAAGCTCTGCGATCCCTCCGGGATCGTTCCTGCATGGTAGTCGGCATTGGGTGCAGGGTGCTAGCTTTGCAAGAGCGCAGAACACAGTGTGCGGTAGAGTGGGAGTTGGGGGCGGCAGTCGGCAATTGGTGTGTCATCGCGGCCGCTCGGACCATCCTTTGTGCCAAGGGATAGCCTCGTTTTCGAAGGCTTTCGGCTTCAGGATTCTTTTGTTCGGTGGATGGTGGCCCAGACTTCGCGCTTGGCGTCGAGGTCGCGGAATTGTTTTCGTCCGGGGATGATGTCGAGGTAGAACGTTGCGATTTCGTGCGGTTTCATCTTGGCTTTGAGTCGCACGGCTTTGATGCTGAACGGAGCGAGTTTTTGGGGTTCGGATGTGAGGATTTCGGCGTGGTCGCAACCGAAGTAAACCTCTTCTTCGATCTCGCCCAGGAGGTTGGTTTTGTAGGCTTTGGCGATGGGGCCGGGGAGGGTGACTTCGGCGGTGCACTCAACGCCGTCGTATTCGACGAGGCGGAGGACGAAGGGGTGGCCCATACCCTCGCCGCCGTAGCTATTCAGGCCGTGCTTGCAGAAAGACTCTTGCTCACGATAGAAGGCGGTGGCGAGGACGCCCGGCGTGTGGATGGTGACAGCGGAAAAGTCATCCGGCATTTCGGGTTGGCCCTTTTCGGGTAGCTCCCGTTCCTGGTGAGAAAGCCACGTTGAAGCGTAACTCGCTCGGTGGTTTTGGCGCGATTGGCGTACGCAGTCTGCGTTGCTGAGGCCATCATGAACGTAGAGACGATAGCCCCCACCGCCTGACCACTTCTGCTTTTTGCCGTCCCACGGATCGAGGGACATGACGACATTTTCTATGTGGTCCTCACAACGGAACCATTGCTGGCTCCCGCTGTGGGTGATGAGAAGGTTAGAACCTTGGGGATAAGCGATATCTACAAAGGATTGAGCCGTGAAGGCTCCCTCGACGGATTCAAACCATTGCTTGCTGGTCATCCAGTCGCCCTCTGGATACTTTCTTTTCCCGGACGAACCGGTGCCGACTTCGTGGACGGCGAATGGGCTGTCGCTTCGAATGACAGCGTTTTGACCCAGGGGGAACAGGACTCGAACTGCGCCGCCGTAGCCGGGGTCGATCGCCTGCTTGTAGCCCATTTCGGTTTCGATGGTGAAGCCAATGTTCAGCTCGCCCGTCTCGATTCCCGCCGTAATCGTCAGATTGGCGACGTCAAACTCGCCGGTGAGTAACTCTAATTCACCGCCATCCACATGCACTGCATTCGGTCGCTTCGCCTTGGTGCCGGCGATGATCGTGTTTCCTTCGAACCCAAACGCAAAGGAAAGCTGAAGGTTTTCGATGGTGCCGTTAGCGTTGGTGAATTCGAGAATGGTCAGCGTGTCGGTATCGAATCTCACTCGCATTTCGGCGAATTCGAAGGTGGCAATGGAGCCCTCGAGCTTCCATTTCTGATCTTCACTTAGTCGCTCTGGGACGACTCGGTAACCGAACGACGGGGCGACCCGGTGATTGACGATGGCCTCGAAGCTGTTGGAATTGAACAGCATCTGGTCATCACGGTCGCGTAGAACGCGTTTTGCAAGCCTTTCCGTAGAGCTATTTCGGGCGGCGAGGTATCCGATCTTGCTTGCTTCAAACTCGGCAACATGTCCGCACAAGCCTTCGCACTCGTGATTATCGTGGTGCTGGTAGGCGAGTAGAGTCCGCCACAATTCTTCAAGCTCCCAGGTTGGGTAGACATCCCAAGGATCGTATGGGCGGCCGAAGAGGCTGAGGATTGCGGCGGCTGACTCTTCTTGGCAAATGATTTGTTCCCATTCGGCCGACTCGCTGGGGTGATGATCGCTGTT
Source organism: Armatimonadota bacterium (assembly GCA_016125185.1). NCBI lineage: Bacteria > Bacillati > Armatimonadota > Armatimonadota bacterium. The sequence continues at coordinate 2,007 of WGMG01000011.1, forward strand.
CTTGCCGAGCGTCATCCCGTGCCAAACATCGTCGAGTTTGTAGGGTCGAACGGGGAGGTCGCGGCCTGTCCATTTAGCGAGGTACTCGCCGAGGGTGAGGGCTTCTACCCGGAACCTCGGATCGGCTTTGAGTTCGGCGAGCATCGGGAGCATGAGTTCGGAACGGCACATCCAATCTTGGGTGGGCATGAGTTCGAGCCACTGGAGGACGAGGGGCGGGATGTCGTCGGTGGTCGGCGGATTGGCGGCGAGGTCGTCGAGCAGGATACGGAAGTCTTCGGGCCACTGGTGAAGGTTGAGCCGGTTTCGGGTTGCAGTCGGGATTTGGGTTCCATCGATGCCCTGCCAGGCGACGACGGGCACGTCTTCGAACGGCACTTCGGGTGTGTGCCAGGTCCATTGGAAGTAGAGGGACGCGCCGGTGTAGCCGCATCCGGCCAGCATTTGGGGGAGTTGGGGGTAGAAGTCGAACTCTTCTTCCCAGAAGGTGCGGGGCCGGGTTCCGAGTACGCGGATGGCGGTTCGGACGCCGTAGATGCGCTGACGGACGTTGGATTCGCCGCCGTGAAAGAGTCCGTAGGGCTGACCGTAACTTGCGCCGACGACCTCGATGATGCCCTGCTTGATCGCCTCGCGGAGGGCGGCCAACTGCTCGGGGCATTCGGAGGCCATTTTTTCGTATCCGATGCCGTCGAAGTTGACGTTGCCTTTGACGCCAGCCTTTTGGCAGTAGGCGAGCATGTCGTCGGTTGAGCCGGGCAGGACGTCGTAACCCCACAGCCACTGCATATCGACCCAGTGCATGTGGTTTCCGAACGTATAGGCGAGCGGGATTGGCTGGCTCATTCGGTTGGATTCTACCGAGGTGGTGGCGGTGGTACGCTGGCGGCAAGATGACATCTGCCTTGCTTGTCGCTCTTTCGCTTGGGTTTGTCTCGCCGCAGGCTTCGCCCAAGACCTATTTGTCGGACGTGGTTCAGCGGATGACGAAGGATTGGCCGAACAATCGGATGGTGGAGATTGTGTGCCACGGGCACAGCGTGCCTGCGGGGTATGCGAAGACGCCGGAGATTCGGGCGGCGGACGCGTATCCGAATCTGCTTCGGTTGGCTTTGTTCGAGCGGTTTCCGCACGCGGTGATCAATGTGACTGTGACGGCGATCGGGGGTGAAAATTCGATTTCGGGTGAGAAGCGGTTTGCCCACGACGTGCTGGAGCGACATCCCGATGTGGTGACGATCGACTATGGATTGAATGACCGAGGATTGGACCCAGTGGCGGTGCGGAATGCGTGGCAGTCGATGGTTCGGCAAGCAAAGGCACAGAACATCAAGGTGATCTTGATGACGCCGACAGCCGATCAATCGGCGAAGATGGACGACCCGAACGATCCGCTGGTCCAGCGGGCGGTGATGATTCGGGAGTTGGCAAAGCAAGAGGATGTCGGACTGGTCGACAGTTTTGAGGCGTTCCGCTTGGCAGTGGCGGGCGGGAAGCCGCTTGTGTCGCTGATGGCCCAGGTCAATCATCCAAATCGGCAGGGTCACGAGCTCGTGTTGGCGCGGCTTCTGGAGTGGTTTCCGAAGCCAGAAAGCGGTTCGGCCCGGTAGTTTTCCGATGTATTTAACCTGAAGGTTCCGTGCTAGAATGGTGCCTTGGAAGGAAATCGCGCGCCCAATAAGGACTGGCTGCCGTATGTGCTGCCGATTGCGCTTTTTCTGGCGATCACGTTTGCCGAGGGGAAGGCTCCCGAGTACTACGTTTGGATCTATTTTGCAAAGATCATCGTGGTTGTTGGCGCGCTGATTTGGGCGAAACCGACGTGGCGCGACATCCAATACGACCCAAAGCTCGTGGTGAAATCCGTCGTTCTGGGATTGATTTTGTTCGCGGTTTGGGTTGGAATCGAGAAGTATCTGAACTACCCGCACATGGGAGATCGGTCGGCTTATAATCCGTTTGAGAAGATTCCCGATGCCGGGCTTCGGACGGCGTTTATTGCCGTGAGGTTCTTGGGCCTGGTGCTCGTGGTTCCTTTCATGGAGGAGCTTTTCTGGCGGTCGTTCTTCCTGCGGTACGCCAGCAATTCCAAGTTCTCGTCTTTGCCGATTGGGACCCACAACGAGGCAGGGGCGCTGATCGCCTGCTTGATCTTTGCTGGATCGCATCCCGAGTGGATTTCTGCGTTCATTTTCGCAGTGGCGTTGACGATTTTGGTGGGGCGAACGAAGAGCATCTTTGCGTGTTTTGTGACCCATGCGGTGACGAATTTGGCGTTGGGGATTTATGTGATGTCGACCGGGTCTTGGCACCTCTGGTAGTTCATTTGATCGAATGATTTTCGGGGCTTTTGGTGGATTTTCCCCTCCCGTCACCTGACACAAGTCAGGAGACACCCATCCATATTGCAACTGCCTTTGTGGCAGTTGCAATATGGACCGTCCAAATTTCCTTCGGACAATTTGGAGAGGGAGTGGGGCTGACCTTCCATCCCTTGCTTGTTTTTTGAAAAATACTATACGCAGAGAGTATTTTTGGGGAATACTTCGTAGTAGTTACTTGGCACCCCAACCGCGAAGAGTTCCCTTTGGCTAGTTCTGCAACCTTTTCGACCGCTATTCCGAGTCTCGACATCAATCATAAGTACCGCTGGCTGATTCTCATCGGCCTGATGACGGCGGCGGTCATGGAGATTTTGGACACCACTATCGTCAACGTCGCTTTGCCGACGATGGCGGGGAACCTCAGCGCCACCACAACCGAAGTGGCATGGGTTTCGACGGGCTACATCCTTTCAAACGTCATCGTTTTGCCGATGACGGCGTACTTGACGGGCGTCTTTGGGCGGCGAAACTACCTTTCGGCTTCGATTCTGATCTTCATCATTTCGTCGTTTTTGTGCGGTGTCAGCCATTCGCTGGTCGAACTAGTGCTGTGGCGCATCTGCCAGGGCATCGGCGGCGCGGCGTTGCTTTCGACGGCTCAGGCGACGATTCGCCAGATTTTTCCCAAACAACAGCAGCCGATGGTGCAGACCATCTTCCTGCTCGGCATCATTGTGGCTCCGACGCTTGGGCCTACGCTGGGCGGTTGGATTACGGAAAACTACACCTGGAATTGGTGCTTTTTCATCAACGTACCCATCGGCATCGCGTCGTTTTTCCTGGTTTCGAACTTCCTTCAGGACCCGCCGGGGATGCGGAACGGCAGTCGGCAACCGGACTGGCTAGGCATCAGTCTGCTCGCGGTTGGGCTCGGGTCGTTGCAGTATGTTCTCGAGGAAGGCAATCAGCACGATTGGTTTCAGGACGACATGATTGTCCGGCTGGCGGTGCTTTCGGCGATCTGTTTGATCGTGCTTTTGTGGTGGCAGTTCTCGCCGCGCAACAAGCAACCGGTCATTGAGTTTCGGGTGCTGAAGAATCGGGATTTGACGGCGGCGATCCTGCTGTTTGTGTCGATGGGCTTCGGCCTGTACGGGGGCGTTTTTATTTTTCCCCTCTTTTCGCAGGGCATCTTGGGCTTTAACCCGACTGAGACGGGCTTAGCTCTTCTGCCCGGTGGCATTGCGACGGCGACTTCGTCGATGATCGTTGGCCAGCTGCTTTCCCGCACGAAGATCGACCCGAGGTACATCATCATGCTGGGGGTTGGACTCTTCATCTTTTCGATGTGGGACCTGGCGCATCTGTCGGTGATGTCGGGATTTGAGGATGTGAAGTACCCACTCTTGATCCGCGGATTTGCGCTTGGGTTCTTGTTTGCGCCGATTAATAGCGTCGCGTATGCGAATATCGATCCTCGGGAAGCGCAGCAGGCGTCGGGCTTGATTAATCTGGCGCGGCAGCTTGGCGGGTCCTTCGGCATCGCGTATTTGGGAACGTTTGTGACGACGAGGACGGCGTTCCACCGGGCTTCGCTGGTGGACCACCTTCAGCCGGATAATCTGGCGGTTCAGAATCGAATCGACATGGTGACGCACGGCGTGATGGCGCGAGGCGTTGATGCCGAAAGGGCGCACCAGGCGGGTGTGGCGATCTTGAATGGAACGGTCAACAAGCAATCGGCGATGCTGGCGTTCAACGACTCTTGGATGCTGATTTTGGCGGCGTTTGTGGTGGCGACTCCGGCGATCTTCTTGCTGAGGAAGCCAAAGGCGTCGGGCGGTGCTCCGGCGGGCGGGGGACACTAGGGTTTTAGGTTTGAGGATGGCAATCCTCACTTTCATCTCGCGAAGGCTTCGCGGTCCAAAGAACAAGTCATCCACCCCGTCGCTGCGCCACCCCTCCAATCTTTGGAGGGGAAAGGTTTGGTTTCCTCGCGCCAAAAATTAGCCTCTTAGCTCTTCGTGGATGCTTCAGAGACCTGGGCCGTCGCCGACGGGGACGCCGATCATGTGTCCGAGGGCGCCGGCCAGGACTTGGGATTCGGATTCCATATTGTGGCGAACGATCTCGCCGGGAATGATTTCGTCCCACTTCATCCAGTCGGGCCAGATGGAATTGTTGACAAAGTCGCCCTGCCCGTAAAAGCGGAAGAGGATGACTTCTTTGCCATCGCGTAACCACAGGCCGACGCGGAAGAGGTCCTCTTCGGTATGCGAGAACCAATTGCTCCCCATGATGTCGCGGTAGGTGTAGACGACTTCCTGAACCCGATCGAAGGTGATCACTTGGTTATTGCGGACGAACCAAAACGTTCGGTCCTGGATGCGCACAATGCGGTTGTTTGGGTCGATGGTGACCCGGCGCTTGCGACCGCCAAGAGTGAGGAGTGCAGTGCGCCAGCCAGACTCGATCACGAGGAATGGATTTTCGGCTCGGATGACGGGCCGAGGAGCGAATGCCTTGGTTACGAGACGAGAGAGAATGTTCTCGGTAAAGTCGCTCATCGTTAACCAATGTTAACGCTTTTGGGCCTTTTGGGTTGCAACGAAAGTAACGTCTATGAAATGCAACGGTCCCCTTAGCGCAATCGTGGGAAGAGGAGTAAAACGCAATTAGTTGGAGGAGAAAATGGCAAACAAAATCGAAAGTCTTATCGAACATTCCTTCGCCGTCGTGACGGGACCGCAACGAGAAACGAACCAGCGGGTGCTTCAGCCGATCCTCACCGACCTGATCGCTTTCAGCCTGACGGTGAAACAGCTTCATTGGAACGTGATCGGACCAAATTTCCGGCCGATTCATCTTCACCTCGACGAGATTCACGCCGACATTTTGGGAGCCATCGATACGGTGGCGGAGCGCTTGACGGCGTGCGGCCACAGTCCGGTTGGGACATTGAAAGCGACCCTTGAGAACACGGAGCTTTCGGACGTGCCGGAAGGTTTTACGAAGGATCGCGAAGTTCTGCTTTTGGCAGGGCATCAGCTTCAGGAACTTTCGGGTCTGATTCGGTCGCGGATGGAGAGCATCGAGGACGTGGATACGGTGACGGCGGACATCCTTCACGGCATCGTGGAGACGCTTGAGAAGCATCACTGGATGATCGCGGCACAGGGCGCGTAAGTTTCTCGCTTTTTGCTAACGGTTAGTGGATTGGCCCTCACCCGTCTCCTGACATAGGTCAGGAGACACCCTCTCCACACTGTAACTGCCTTTGTGGCAGTTTCAACTGTGGACCCTCAATTCAAGAAATGGGAGAGGGAATTGGGGTTGTCGAGGGCCCCTTATTTCAGAAGGTCTTTGACGACGTGGCCGTGGACGTCGGTAAGGCGGAAATCGCGGCCTTGGTAGCGGAACGTTAGTTTCGTGTGGTCGATTCCAAGTTGGTTGAGGATCGTGGCTTGGAGGTCGTGGACGTGGACGGCGCCAGGGGTGAAGTCGTCAATGCTCGGGTCGATGACTTTGCCGTCTTTGTCGACGATGTTGTATCCGTAGTCGTCTGTTTGACCGTAGACCATGCCGGGTTTGACGCCGCCACCCGCCATCCACATGGTGAAGGCGCGGGGGTGGTGGTCGCGGCCGTAGTTTTCGTGGGAGAGCGGGCCCTGGGAGTAGACGGTGCGGCCGAACTCGCCGCCCCACACGACCAGCGTTTCGTCCAGGAGGCCGGTCCGTTTGAGGTCTTTGATGAGAGCGGCGCACGCCTGATCGATGTCTTTAGCTTGGCTCGGCATGTCGATGCCAAGGTCGGTGTGGAGGTCCCAACCCCGGTGGAAGATTTGGATGAATCGCACGCCGCGCTCAACCATGCGGCGGGCGAGGAGGCAGTTGGCGGCGAAGGTTCCGGGCTCGTGGGCGTCTTTACCGTACAGCTCGAAGGTTTCGGCCGATTCTTTGCTGAGGTCCGTGAGGTCCGGCACACTGGACTGGAGCTTGTAGGCGAGTTCGTATTGGGCAATGCGAGCGGCGATTTCGGGATCACCGAAGTCCGAGAGCGATTGGTGGTTGAGGGCGGCAACCTGATCGAGCATCGCGCGGCGGGCTTCGCGGCTCATGCCGTCTGGATCGTTCAGGTAGAGAACCGGATCGCCGTTTGAGCGCAAGCTGACGCCTTGGTATTCGCTGGGCAGGAAGCCGGTGCCCCAGAGACGGGGGTAGACGGGCTGGTTGGGCTTGCCGCTAGAGACCTTGCTATGAAGAACGATGTAGGTCGGCAGGTTCTCGTTCATACTGCCGAGGCCGTAGCTGACCCACGCGCCCATGCTCGGGCGTCCGGGAAGAGTGCTTCCGGTCTGGATGAAGGTCGTGGCCGGGTCGTGGTTGATGGCCTCGGTCCACATGGATTTGACGACGCAAAGCTCATTGACGACCGAAGCGGTGTGAGGGAGAAGTTCGCTGACCCAAAGGCCGTCGCTGCCGTTGTCGTGCTGAGAGAATTTGTACTTGGACGGCGCGATGGGGAATCGCGCCTGGCCGCTCGTCATGGTGGTGATGCGTTGGCCGCGGCGGACCTCGTCGGGCAGGTCTTGGTTGAAATGGTCGTTGAGCTTTGGCTTGTAGTCCCAGAGGTCGAGCTGGCTGGGGCCACCACTCATGAAGAGGTAGATGACGCGCTTGGCTTTAGGGGCGAAGTTGGGGAAGCCGGGGAGGCCATGCTGGCCGTCAGCCGCGCTCGCCAATTCGAGAAGGCTCCCGATTCCGCCGACGGCCAGGAGGCGACCGAGCGCGGCGGTCCCAATGCCGAGCGTGGCCCGCCCGAACAACTGCCGGCGGGTCATCATCAGGTTGGCTTCTTCGATTGGGTTCATGGCTAGTGTTGGGAGAGGAATTCGTCGGTGTTCATGACGCCCGAGCAGAGGATCATCCAGACGGCTTGCTCGGTGGGCGGGGCGATGTTGGATTGAGGCGAATCGCCGACCTGTAACAGCTTCTTCGCGGCGACATCGTCGCCTTTGTAGATGCTGCGGAGGCGGGCGAGCGATTGGGTCATGAGTTGGACTTCGGCGGGTTTGGGCTGGCGTTCCAGGGTTAGGCTGTAGAGCTTTTTGAGACGGTCTTCGTCAGTGCCGGGGGCCTTCAGGACTCGCGCGGCGAGGGTTCGGCTGGCTTCCAGGAACGCGGGCTCGTTCATCATGGCGAGAGCCTGGAGGGGAGTGTTGGTGGTGCTTCGGCGGACGATGCAACTATCGCGAAGCGGGGCGTCGAAGGTCACCATGACGGGCGGTGGACTGGTGCGCTTCCAGAACATGTAGAGGCTTCGCCGATAGATGTCGGTGCCGTGGTCGCGGACGTAGATGTGGGTTGCGCTGGCCGGGTCCGAACTGCTTTCCCAAAGGCCGTCGGGTTGGTAAGGTTTGAAGCCGTGACCACCAATCTTTTCGACGAGGAGTCCGCCTGCGTAGAGGGCCTTATCACGGATGACTTCGGCATCAAGGCGGAAACGGGGTCCGCGCGAGACGAGCCGATTTTCGGGATCTTTCGCGAGCTTGTCCTTGGTGATTTTGGACGACTGGCGGAAGGCGGCCGAGGTGACGATGAGGCGATTGAGGGCCTTCACGCTCCAGCCGTGCTTGGCAAAGCTGACGGCGAGGTAGTCGAGGAGGGGTTGATCGACGGGCCATTCGCCCTGACTGCCGAAGTCCTCGGGAGTTTTGACGATGCCGACGCCGAAGTGCTGTTGCCAAATGCGGTTGGCAAAGACGCGGGCCACGAGGGGATTTTGAGCATCGGTGAGCCAGTTGGCGAAGCCGAGTCGGTTGTTGGGTTGACCGACGGGAAGGGTGCCGAGGGCGGCGGGAATGTGGCGTTGGACTTGGTCGCCCTTTTGGTTGTATTCGCCGCGCTTTAGGACAAAAGTGGGGCGGGGCTGAGCCATTTCCTTAGCGATAAGGGTCATCGGGATGGCGTCTTCGAAGTCCTTCTTGTCCTTTTGGAGCTTTCGATAGTCTTGCGAAAGCTTGGATTCGGGGCCCTCAGTCAAGAACACGTCGCGCATCTCGTCGATGGCTTTGGGGTCGGTTGGGGTCTTGCGATAGGCGGCGACAGCCATATCGCTTCGGTCGCCTTTGACCTTGCCGAAGCGGATGTTGAGCCCGTCGAAGGAGACGCCGTTGATGACCTTGGCGATCAGTTCGTTATCACCCGCGCGGAAGTCGGCGCGGACCACATCGACGCCCTGATTGAGGCCACGCCCGATCTTGTGGGAGTGGATCAGCTTACCGTTCAGCCACATGCGGATGGCGTCGTCGCTGGCGACGTTGAAGGTGACGGTCATCGCCTTGGGGAAGGTTACGGTGCCCTTGACGTAGACCGAGGAATTGTCCTTGCCGATGATGCCGGGAAAGTCTTTGCCAAGCTCGAAGGCGAACGGCTTCCAGGTGGCGGCGGGTTGGCCGGGCTCACCGGGAAAAGCCTTGTCGAAGGCTTCGTCGAAGTTGGCGGCGGTGTAAACCGGACTGATCATCCAATCCTTCGTGGCGGGAATCGGCTCGACGTGCTGATCGAACCAATCGGCGGCTTGGGCGGCATCGACCTTGGTTCGTATGTCGGCTAGATCCTTGCCCATCGCGGCGATCTTGGCTTCCTGCTCGGGCGAGGAGGCGCGAACGTAGGGCGGTGGGAGCGAGATGTTGCCATCGAGCGGCTCGTCCTGGGTGCTATCGAAGTAGGCGTAGAGGCCGTAATAGTCCTTCTGCTTGATGGGGTCGTACTTGTGATCGTGGCACTTGGCGCAACCGACGGTGAGGCCCAGCATGACGGTGGAGGTCGTGTCCACGCGGTCAAAGGTGTTGCGGGCAAGGAACTCCTCGGGGATGGCGCCACCTTCGTTCGAGGTTAGGTTCATGCGGACGTAGCCGGTGGCGACGAGTTGTTCGGTGGTGGGGTTGGGAAGCAGGTCGCCCGCGATCTGCCAGCGGACGAATTTGTCGAACGGCAGGTCCTTGTTGAAGGCTTGGATGACCCAGTCGCGGTAGGGGTAGACGGCGCGCTCGTTGTCGAGTTGGAGGCCGTGGGTGTCGCCATAGCGAACGGCATCGAGCCAGTAGCGGGCTTGGTGCTCGCCGTATTCGGGAGTGGCGAGGAGCTTATCGACAAAGCGCTCGTAGGCGTCGGGGGACTTGTCCTTTTTGAAGGCTTCCAGCAATGCGGGATCGGGCGGAAGACCGGTGAGGGTTTGGGCGGCGCGGAGGGCGAGCGTGTCGCGGTCGGCTTCGGGTTCAGGCTTGAGACCGGCGGCGTCGAGCTTGGCCATGACGAACCGATCGACCGGATTCTTGACCCATTTGGGGTCGCTGACCGGAGGAATTGTCGGCATGGTGGGCGGGACGTACGACCAATGCTTTTCGTATTTTGCGCCTTGGGAAATCCAGGTTTTGAGGGTCTCGATCTGGGCTGGGGTTAGGGGTTTGACGCCAGAATCGGACGGTGGCATTCGGTCGTCGGGATCTTTGGCCGAGACGCGCTCGATCAATAGCGAATGATCCGGTTGGCCGGGGACCACTGCCTTCTTGGTCGCTCCCTCGAAGGAATCGAGGCGGAGGCCGGACGCGGCGGCTTCGACATCGGGTCCGTGGCAGCGGAAGCAATGCTCGCTGAGGATGGGGCGAACATCCTTATCGAAGTTGACGGGTTCGACCTTGGCCGTTTTTTGGCTGATGGGCCAAGCGACACCCGCAATTGCAAGCGCAAGAGAAAACAGGGAGAGCGTGAGCTTCATTTCGACGCTGAACGCCCCCATTATACGGCGATGAGGATGTCGTCAAAAGTACTGAGTGGACATTTGAACGGGAAAGTGGACATAGCGAAGGCGTCAGAATAGGATTTGGCTCGCCATGACCAACCTGGATATTGCTCAAGCCGCTACATTGCGGCCCATCACCTCCGTTGCCGCCGATTTTGGACTCGGTGACGACGACTTTGAAGCCCTCGGCCGATATAAAGGGAAGCTAACGCTGGACGCGGTTCAGCGTCTCACCTCGAAGCAGACGGGGAAGCTGATCTTGGTGACGGCGATGAGCCCGACGCCGTCGGGCGTGGGCAAGACGACGGTGACGGTTGGGCTAGCACAGGGGCTTTGCTCGATCGGTAAGCGAGCGATTCCGGCGATTCGCGAGCCAGCTTTGGGACCGATTTTTGGGATCAAGGGTGGAGCTTGCGGGGGCGGATACAGCCAGGTTTTGCCGATGGAGGACATCAACCTCTTTTTCACCGGCGATTTCCCCGCAATTACGGCGGCGCATAACCTGCTGAGCGCGCTTCTGGACTCGCATCTGAACCATGGAAACGAGCTTGGGATCGACACAAGGGGGGACCTGTGGCCGCGGACCCTGGACATGAACGACCGGGCGTTGCGGCAGATCGTCGTTGGGCTTGGGGGACGGAGCAATGGTCCTACGCGGGAGGACGGCTTTGTGATCACCCCGGCGAGCGAGATCATGGCGATTTTGTGTTTGTCGACCTCGCTGACCGACCTGAAGGAGCGGTTGGGTGCGATTGTGGTGGGACATAACCTGCGGCGTGAGCCGGTGTATGCGCGCGACCTGCGGGCGCATGGGGCGATGGCTGCGCTGTTGGCGACGGCGATCCGGCCGAATGTGGTGCAGACGATGGAGGGCGGCTTGGCGTTTGTTCATGGTGGTCCGTTTGGGAATATCGCGCACGGGTGTTCGTCGATTTTGGGCACGCAATGCTCGCTTGGGTTGGCCGACTATACGGTGACGGAAGCGGGTTTTGGTGCGGATTTGGGAGCGGAAAAGTTTCTCAATATCCTATGTCCGCGCCTGGGGCGAGGGCCCGATGCGATCGTGTTGGTGGCGACGATTGCGTCGCTGAAACATCAGGGCAACGGCGATTTGACGTTCGGGGTTGGGAACCTACGGAGGCATGCGGAGCATCTGCGGAACTATGGGCCCGAGATCGTGGCGGCGGTGAACCGTCGGGCAGAGGATACGGACGACGAGCACGCCGAGTTGATCCGGCTTTGTGCTGAGTTTGGCGTGAAGGCGGTTTCGTGCAACCCCTGGGGAGCCGGAGGTCCGGGTTGCGCCGAGCTGGCGAAATTGGTTTGCGAAGTGGCGGAACGGACGGTGCCGACGACCCAGCTTTATGCGCGGGAGGATGCACTGGAGACGAAGCTGTTGAAGATCGTTCAGCGGGCGTACGGCGGGCAGGATGTGGAGATGTCGGATAAGGCGCGCAAGAACCTCAAGTGGCTTGAGGCGAACGGCTTTGGGAATTTGCCAGTGTGCGTGGCGAAGACACAGTACAGCCTGAGCGACGATCCGTCGCTTTTGAACGCGCCGGACGGGTTTACGTTGCACGTGCGAGAGCTTCGGCTTTCGGCGGGGGCGGGGTTTGTCGTGGCGGTTTGTGGCGAGGTGATGTTGATGCCGGGGTTGGGGAAGACGCCGACGGCGTTCGCGATCGACATCGACGATGACGGGAAGATTTCGGGGTTGTTTTAGGCTTCGCTTTCGCAAACATAGATGAGATGGTGGCGAGAGTCGCCTTCCTTCGAACGGGCCAACGGCTGGGCTTCGCCCGGGTCGTCCCGACTTTCGGGACTCCTTGGACTCTTCAAGGTCCGGTTCATAATCCAGCCCTTCGAGCCACTTTGCGGCTCTGCGGACCGGGCTAAATTAGAACGCCCCTTCAGGGCTCCATATGGACTTTTGATGTCGCAGGTTTGTGCTGAGAACAAACATCCCCAGTACTTCGACCGGCTCTGGAGGGGAGCCAGTTACGTTACACTAAAGGTGTGAAGCCCGCCGACTTGAAGTCCTCCTACGACGTTGTCGTGGTCGGTAGCGGGCACAACGGCTTGGTCGCGGCGGCGTATTTAGCGCGGGCCGGGAAGTCGGTTTTGGTTTTGGAGCGGAATTCGACTTTGGGCGGGGCGACGGCTTCGCAGAAGGTCTTTCCCGATTACGAGGCGTACCTTTCGCGCTATTCCTACCTGGTGTCTCTCTTTCCGCAGAAGATCGTCAACGACTTGGGACTGACCTTTCGGACGGAGCGGCGAACAACGGCTTCCTTTACGCCGTACGATAGCAATTCAAAGGGGCTGGTGCTTTCGAACGTCGATGAGGTGCGGTCGCGGGAGTCGATGAGGGAGATGACAGGCGGCGATCAGGCGTGGGCTGATTACGAGCGGCTGATGGCGCTGGAGACGGCTTTAGCTGGGCGAGTTTGGCCGACCCTGCTGGAGCCTTTGCGCGCGCGGAACGAGTTTGAGGCGGCGATGGAGTCGCCTTTGGAGAAGGAGGCTTGGCGGTCGTTTGTGGAGGAACCTTTGGGCGGCGTGATCGAGCGATATGCCCAGCATGACGCGTTGCGCGGCCTGGTGATGACGGACGGCAAGATCGGCGTGTTTACCCATCCCGACGACCCATCCCTGATTCAGAATCGATGCTTTTTGTACCACGTGATCGGCGGTGGGAACGGCGAATGGCGCGTGCCGGTAGGCGGGATGCGGTCGCTGGTGAATTCGCTTTTGGATGCTTGTCGGTCGGCGGGTGTCGAGTTTATGAGTTCGACTTGTGTTCAAGGTGTTTCGCTCGGCTCTGAAGTCCATGAAGTTCGGTTCGATCACGAGGGGGCTGATTTTGCGGTCGATGCTCGCTCTGTGCTGGTGAACGCGGGTCCTAAGACGTTCGCTCGGCTCTTTGGGTTGGCTTGGGAGCCAACGGCGACGGACGAGGGATCGGTGGTGAAGATCAACATGCTTTTGCGGCGCTTGCCGAAGGTTCGAGCGGCGGGAGTGTCGTCGGAAGAGGCGTTTGCCGGATCGTTCCACATCGACGAAGGATACGAGCAGATGCGGCAGTCGTTTGCGACGGCGGCGACGGGCGTGGTGCCAAACCCGGCTCCGGGCGAAATGTATTGCCATACGCTGACGGACCCATCGATTTTGAGCGATGAGTTGCGGCGTGAGGGGTACCACACGCTGACGCTGTTCGGGCTCGACATGCCTTATCGGCTGTTCGAAGAGGACCACGACGCGCGGAAGCGGCGGGTGCTGGAGCTTTATCTGGAGGGGCTGGACCGAATCTGCGCGGAGCCGTTTGCGGACTGCCTGGCATTTGATGCGGACGGGCGTCCGTGCATCGAGATCAAGACGCCGCAGGACCTTGAGATGGAGGTCGATCTTGATCTCGGGAACATCTTCCACAACTCGCTTTCGTGGCCGTTTGCCGACCGGGCGGAGGACACAGGGACCTGGGGTGTTGAGACCGAGTTTCCTCGTGTTTATCGAGCCGGGTCGTCGGCGTTGCGAGGCGGCGCAGTGAGCGGAATACCCGGCCATAACGCGGCGATGTGCCTGCTTGAGGCGGAGAGCCGTCTTGAAGCAGAACGGGTTACCCTGCGCTAGCCTCGGAAGAATCGCCTGGCGGCGTCCATCCAGGGGTCGCCCGCTTTTGGCTGGACGAGGATTTTGGGCTTCCAGAACTCACGCGGCGTGCCGTCGACGTGATAGATTTTCTCGGTAGGAAATTGGACGCGGAGCTTGGAAACGGGTAGCTCGAAGCCGGAAATTGCGCCGCGGAGTCCGGCCATGTGGGTGCCGATGACGGTTCCGGCCCTGGTAGCGTCGAAGCCGATCGCGATGCCTTCGCCCATGCTTCCGGTCCAGTGGTCAACGAGGATGGCGACCTTGGCCTTTGGAGTTTGGCTGTAGCGCGGGTTGGCGTACTCGACCCAGTCGTGGATCGTGTTGGTGTCAATCTCGTAGAAGGTGTGGCGCTGGAAGGCCCGGCGGGAGCGGACGAAGTGGCCGAGGATGGCGCGGGCGACGGAGGAATCGCCGCCGCTAGGAGTGTTGCGGAGGTCGATGACGATCCGTTTGGCTTTGAGAATATCGGCGCGGTGATGGTCGAATTCGGTGACGAGGCTATATTGGCCGAGGCTGTTTTCGGGGCGGAGGTAGAGGATTCCGCCAGGAAGGTTTTCGACGTCGAGGGCTTTGTCGAACGAGGGCTGGGCGGCAGTCGCGAAGCTGAGTTCGAAAGTTTTGCCGCTTCGCTTGACGGTGAGTTTTCGGGGCGAATCCCATCGTCCGGCGAGGGCGGCGTTGAGGCCGTATTCGGCGGCGCGTGGGTCGGTTTTGCGGACGTGAAGCCACTCTTCGGAGGCGGCTTTGGCAGTTTTACCGTTGATTTGGAGGATGACGTCGCCGTTTTTGACTCCGGCTTTCTGGGCGATGGAGTTCGGGCGGACCTCCTCGATGATGGCGTTATCGCCATGCCAGGCGGCGTAGATGTCGGCGCCGGTGGGCACGAGGCGGGGCGAATGGTCGTCGTTGGAGCCTAGGCCAGCATGGAAATCGTGAAGCTCGCCGATGAGGTCTTCGAGGGCGCGCAGGACGTCGGTTTTGGTTTTCGCGTCTCGGAAAGTCGGCTCGTAGGCTTTTTGGAGAGCGTCGAAGTCGATTTTGTCTTGGTGGGTGTAGGCACCGGCGAGGCGGATGTCCTCGATGAACTCTTTGAGGTCGGCGGTGTAGTCGGGGGCTTGGATGAAGCATGCAGCGGCGAATGCAACACAGGAGAGCATGGGAATCCAGATTTTGGCATATGGGCAGTTGCGGAGGACACAGGAATTCGGGTTAAATATAGGTCTTGACCTCGGGGGTATAGCTCAGCTGGGAGAGCGCTTGCATGGCATGCAAGAGGTCAGGGGTTCGAGCCCCCTTACCTCCACCAAAGTTTACGGCTCCTTACGGGAGCCTCTTTCATTTGTGGAGTTTTGGGGCGAGAAGTTTATCCCGCCGAGCTTGCGAGGGAAATGAGCGAAGCGAATCGGGAAGCCCCCTTACCTCCACCAAAGTTCTGATGTTCTTCGTTTACATCCTTTGGAGCGAATCTCGTCAGAGATTCTATATGGGTCATTCCGCTGATTTTGAAGACCGACTGATAAGGCATAACGAAGGGCGATCTAAAGCGACAAATCCTGGAGTCCCGTGGGTCCTGAAGTACACCGAAAGTTTTGACACAAAGGCTCTCGCAGTGCCGAGAGTTGGAGATTAAGTCGTGGAAATCGGCTGACCGGATTAAGGAGCTCATTGGAGAGCGTCCCGCTAGGCGGGACAAGAGGTCAGGGGTTCGAGCCCCCTTACTGTACTCTGCGGTCTTCAGCTATGTAGGCAAATTGCCGCACCGCGATGTGGCGTGGGTAGCGACACGGCTTGAGCACTCCATAGTGGCTGAACCCCTGTGATCTCTATTGGGCGCTTAGACGTGCTGTTGGGCAGTCCCGATTTGCTTCGCATATTTCCCTTCGGCGGGAACTTCGTGATGCCCACCCTCCCAGACACTGGTAAATCTCAAGTTCACCCACCCGTAAAGCGGCTCTCTGGATGTGAACATTATTTTGGACATTATTAAGCCTTGGAGTACCTCCGTCCTTTCCTCGGTCACAAGTATAGTAACCATTGAACCTTCGCGGTTTGGGCCCCACAAGATGAAGTTCCGATTCCTTTCTTCCGCGCTTGCAATCACTTTCAGCGCCTTCGTGATGGCGCAACAGAAGCCGACGCTTTACGTCGTGCCGTATGCCCACTTGGACACGCAATGGCGGTGGAGCTACCCTCAGGTGATTCGCGAATACCTTTGGAACACGATGGAGGACAACTTCAAGCTGTTCGATAAATACCCGCACTACACCTTCAACTTTGGCGGGTCGCGACGGTTCGAAATGATGAAGGAGTACTTCCCCGAGGAGTACAAGAAAGTCGTCGCCGCCGTCAAGGCGGGGCGATGGTTCCCGGCTCCAGCGAGCGTCGACGAGACGGAAGTGAACATAATTTCGGGCGAGTCGGTCATTCGCAACGTTTTGTACGGGAACGAATACTACAAAAAGGAGTTCGGAGTCACTAGCGACGAATTCATGCGTCCCGATAGCTTCGGCTTTCCCTATTCGTTGCCGACGCTTCTCAGCCACGCGGGGATCAAGGGGTTCTCGACTCAAAAGTTGACTTGGGGCTCAACGGTTGGCATTCCGTTTAACGTCGGTGTTTGGGTCGGGCCAGATGGAAGCGGCGTCGTTTCGGCTCTGAATCCAACCAGCTACGGCAGCCGCGTGACTGACGATCTCAGCAACGATCCCGAGTGGATCAAGCGGCTCTCGGAGGACCCGATTCCGGTGGACTATCGATACTACGGAACGGGTGACCGGGGCGGCGCGCCCGCCGAAAGTTCGGTGGCTAACGGCGAAAAGAGCGTCACCAGCGACGGGCCCATCAAGGTCATTCAGGCGGGAGCGGACGTGATGTTCAAGACGCTCACTCCCGAGCAGATTGCCAAACTTCCGAGGTACCAGGGCGAGCTTCTTCTCACCCAGCACAGCGCGGGTTCGATGTCGTCGCACAGCGAAATGAAGCGCTGGAACCGCAAAAACGAGTTGCTGGCGGATGTCGCCGAGCGGGCTTCGGTTGCCGCCTCGCTGTGGGCGCAGACTCCCTACCCGATGGCCAAGCTCAACAAGGCGTGGGACCTGACTCTTGGTTCGCAAATGCACGATATGCTTCCCGGAACCTGTCTTCCCAAAGCGTACGAATATGCTCAGAACGACGAGAACATCGCTCAGAATTCTTTCGCATCGACGGTGACGACTGCGGTCGGCGCGGTGGCCTCGCGATTGAACACCTCGGCCAAGGGAACGGCGCTAGTCGTTCAGAACCCGCTCTCAATCGCTCGCCAGGACGTGGTGGAGGCCGAAGTGCCGCTGACGGGATCGATCACGGTTTACGGTCCCGATGGACGCGCGGTTCCGACCCAGGTGAAGTCAACTGACGGTCAAACGAGTCACATTCTTTTCTTGGCCAACGTGCCCGCCAACGGGTTTGAGGTTTATGACGCGCGGCACGGTCAATCATCGCGATTTGATTCGGTTCGGGCGACGAAGAGCACCCTTGAGAATGGATATTTCCGAGTTACGCTCAATGCGGCGGGAGACATCGCGTCGATCTACGACAAGCGAGCAAAGCACGAAGCGTTCAAGTCGCCGTCTCAGTTGGACTTCCAGCATGAGAATCCGGCCGAGTGGCCCGCCTGGAATATGGATTGGGACGACCAAAACAAGCCGCCGTATGCTCACTTATCGGGTCCGGTGACGATGAAGCTCGTTGAGCATGGCCCGGTCCGATCCACGATTGAGGTCACCCGAGAGACAGGAGGCTCGAAGTTCGTCCAGCGCATCAGCCTTGCGTCGGGACAGGCTGGCGACCACGTCGAAGTGGAAAACCTGATCGATTGGAGCACGCGGGAAACGGCGCTCAAGGCCGCTTTCCACCTCACCTCGCCCAATTCGAAGGCAACCTTCGGAATGCAAGTTGGGGCTATCGTTCGGGAGAACAATAACCCGAAGAAGTACGAACTTCCGGTGCATGGCTGGATGGATGTGACCTCGCCGGACGGCAAGCACGGAGTTGGAATTCTCAGTCCGTTCAAGTACGGATCGGACAAGCCAAGTGACGACACGATCCGCCTCACGCTGATCTACACGCCGGGAACGCGAGGCGGTTATGAGGACCAGGGCGTGCAGGACTTTGGCCGCCACTCGATCGTTTACGGAATCGTTCCCCACGCGGGCGATTGGCGACAGGCCAATATGCCTTGGGAGTCGGCTCGCCTCGCTCAACCGCTTCGGGCATTTGTCACGAGCAAGCACGAAGGATCGTTGGGCAAATCGAAATCTTTGGCGTCGACTTCGAGCAATCAAGTTGAAATCCAGGCGATTAAGCAGGCCGAAGATAGAGACGGCTACATTGTGCGGTTGCGGGAACTGACCGGTCGCCCGGCGAGCAACGTCGTGGTGACGATGTCGAACGCCGTAGTCGGCGCGGAGGCGGTCGATGGCCAGGAGCGCCCTCTGGGCTCGGCGGAGACGCGGAACGGAAAGCTGATCGCCAATGTGAAGGGATTCGGCTTAGCCTCGTTCCGAGTTCGATTGGCGACGCCGAAGATCATGCTTCCGCAACCCAGTTCCAGCCCGGTGGCTCTGCCGTTCGATCTCGATGTCGTGAGCACATCGCAAAACGACAAGGACGGCGATTTCGACCACCACGGACGAACGTTGGCGGCCGAAGAGTTTCCGAGTCAGCTCAAGGTCGACAACATTGAGTTTAAGCTGGGCCCAACCACCGACGGCGCCAAGAACGCCTTGAGCGCCACGGGGCAGACCATCCGCATTCCCAAGGGATACCAAAGGCTCTATCTGTTGGCGGCGGGAACCTCGGATACCCAGACTTCCATGACCATCGGCAGTCATCGGGTGAACTTCAAAGTTCCTTCTTGGGCGGGCTACATCGGCCAATGGGACACTCGTCTTTGGAAGGGCGAACAGCCGGAACTCGCATATGGTTGGAGGCTTCCTTTCGACGGGCTTGCGCCAGGATATGTGAAGCAAACCGAACTGGCGTGGTACACGTCGCACTGCCACCTGGCGGGAGAAGGGAACGGCTACTACCAGTACACCTACCTCTTCAACCATGGATTCGATATTCCGAAGGGCGTGACCAGTGTTCGGCTTCCGGTCGATCCCAATTTGCGCATCTTTGCCATCTCGGTGGCCAAGCAAACTGAAGATCAGACCTCGCCCGCGATGCCGTTGATCGATACTCTGGACGATCATAAGCCGGGAGGCATGCCGAGCATCGTGGTACCGTCGGGCGCTTCGAGTGAAGGCGTCGATGTCACCCTGACTCCGCCGCTGTATTGGAAAGGCGACAACCTTCGATACACGACGGATGGCTCCAAGCCGACGGCCAAGTCGCTTCGATACACCGGACCGATTTTTGTGGGCCGACCGACGACCATCAAGGTTGCTCAAATCAACGATAATGGAACGTCGGGGCCGGTTGCCGAAAAGCGCGTCGAGGCCCGAGATTCGGTTCCGCCAAAGCTGGTCACCGGGACCATCATTCGGAGCCTGGGATTTGTTTCGATGGCGTTCAGCGAACCGATTAATCGGTCCGAGGGTGAGAGCGTGTCGAGCTATCAGATTTCGGGCGCGAAGATCGTCGCGGCGAAACTGTCGGACGATTCGCGATCGGTCTTCTTGACTCTCGATCGCGCCCTGGCCGATGACGCTCGGGTGACGGTTTCGACCAAGGTCCATGACCGAGTCGGAAATTCGTCCACCATCGAGTTCAATGCGGGTGCCGAAATGAAGCCGGTTTTCGACTTGCTGGAGCCGGTGCAGTCCAAGACTCAAACCTTCGACGCTCCGGTCCCCCGCAAGGGAACGGATTCCTGGACACTCAATTTCTGGGTCAAGGTTGACAAGCAACCGGAACCAAGAACGGTCCTGGCTGGATTTGGACGCGCGCGTGACGGGCAGAGCGGAACGGGTCGATACATCGCCAGCTTCCCGCGGGGCCTTGAGTTTTGGGCCGCCAACCAGGACGTTACGTCGAACGTCCGGCTCGACCTGAATCGATGGCAGATGCTCACGGCGACGTTCGACGGAACGATGCTTCGCCTCTATAAAGACGGCCAGAAGATTGGTGAGGGCACCCCGCATCTCAGCGACGACAACGGTCGGGTCAATGTGATGCCGATCGACCCTTGGCAACAACGGCGCACACTGGACGGCGAAATCAAGGACTTCACCATTTGGCCGGTCGCGCTTCCGGCTGAGGCCATCGAGAAGCTTCAAAGTCGCACTTCCGGTTAGGAGTGCGACTTTGAACGCTACGGCTTGGCGTCGAGAAAGTCGTTGACCATGGGGATGATGACGGATCCGCGCTGCATCAGCGTGACATGGGTGGTGTCGGGCAAGATGGCCAGCCGCGATGACGTGCGCGGTCCCATGTCGCCGTGGGTTTCTCCGCCTTTGAGTCGAAACATCTCGGCGATGTGCGAGAGCAGAATGCCGTCCGCGTCGCCATTGATGAAGAACATCGGCGCTTTGGTGGCCCTTATTTTGTCAGCTCCGAAGTCATACGGTTTGGAGGCCGAGGCGACGATCCGCTGGACGAACTGCGGAAAGTAGTCGGGAGTTGGGCTCAGTCGCTTGTACTCGGTCTCGATGGGCGAGCCTTTGAAGACGTCCGCCGTGAGGCCCGCGATGGCCTCGCGCGAACCCGCGACCATGCCGTCACTGCGGAAGGTGGACGAAATGATCACCGCCTTTCGTACGCGGTCGGGATGGCGGATGGCGCACTGCAACGCCACCTCTCCGCCCATGCTATAGCCGATCAGGTCTGCTTGGGAAATCTTCAGATATTTGAGTAGGGCGGCCACATCGTCGGCGAGGTTTTCGGGCGAGGGTTCTCGCGAGATGTCGGCGGTGCGGCCATGGCCTTGCATTTCAACGGCGATGACCTTTCGCGTTTTGGAAAGCTCGTCGATCCAGCCATCCCAGTTGATGGTGATGGTCATGAACGCGCCGTGAAGTAACACCACGGGTTGGCCACTCCCGTGAATCTCGTAGTACATCTTGAGCCCATTGACCGGCGCGTAGCCGGTCGTGGGTTTGGATTGGGCCGATGCAACAGTCATGACAAGCATCATGGCTAGCAACGCTGCTAACCACCGCATCAATCCGACTCCATCGTGGCGAGAAGTTCTTCGAGTTGGTCGAGGACCTCGGGCATTGCGCCGGTCGCTCCGGTTTCAACCGCTTCGGGCGACGGATAGCGATCGTGAATGATCAGAAGTGTCTGGTCTTCCATTTCTTCGAAGGTCACGGTGGTGATGGTTTGGCCCGCGTCGCCTTCATCGTTGGTCCAAACTAGGCGTGAGGTCGGTGTCACTTCGACGTAGGTTCCGAAAAATTCCATCGTCGAACCCTCGTGGAGGAATGCTAAGCGGTACTGGCCGCCGACGCGGATATCCATGTCGCAGGCGACCAGGTTCAGCCCGTACGACTTTGGAACCCACCATCGCCGGAATAGTTCGGGCGTGGTCCACGCCTTGAACACGAGGCGGGTGGGTGCGTTGACGGTGCGTTTAACAACGACTTCGCATTCAGAAATTCGCTCTACGGTCGTGTTGTTCTTGTTTTGGCTATTTAGGTGCATTTGCGTTCTCCTGCTGTTTCAATTCTTCGACTATAAGGTCCAGTTCATCAAAGCGTGCGGCCCAGAGTTGGTGATACCTCTCGATCCACGCCGCCTCTTCTTCGAGTCCGCGCTGTCCGAGCCTGCAGGTTCGGACGCGGCCGATCTTCTCGGTCCTGACGAGCCCGGCTTGCTCCAGGACGCCGACGTGCTTCTTCATGCCCGTGAGGGTCATTTGGAATTTTTCGGCAAGAGCCGTGATCGAGGCGTCGGCACGTCCGAGTTGCTCCAGGATGCCGCGCCGGGTGGCGTCTGATAGCGCGCCAAACGAGGTATCGAAGTGGGTTTGACTATACTGAACCATTTAGTTCAGTATAGCGGATGTTTGGGGAGTATGCAAGGGGATTGGAAAAATGGCTGCGTATCGTTTTGGCGTTCGATGACGAGTCAGCATTGGTGCTTTCTTGGCTTACCACTGGTAAATCCCAGCTTGCGGACAAGCAGACGTCTTTACCAGTGCCACCTCTAGCTTGGGTGGGCAAGATGCCCACCCTCCCAATGGGCTCTGGGCTTTGACTATCCATGAATCCTCCCCACCGTCCCGATGTCGCTGTGCTCCACTTCCTTTCAGCGGAATCTAAGGAGTTTGCTTCGCGATGCTCGCTCACCGACTCCACATGAATCCTCCCTGGGAAGCAGCGTGGTCAGTCGGGTATTTGACATGGTCGCTCTTATAGTGATTTTCGAGATAGCTTCTAGCCAACACTTAATCAGTCTTCATATAATGAATCACTAGCCAAGTCAAATGGGTTTAAGATTTCATCGGTCATTTAAGCTGTTTCCTGGGGTTCGGCTCAATGTTAGCAAGAGCGGATTCAGCACTAGTTTTGGAGTGAGAGGAGCCACCATTAATGTGGGACCTCGTGGTGTAAGAGGGACGGTGGGAATACCAGGTACCGGACTCTCCTATAGCGCCAAGATTGCTCCAGGCGCTCCTAGTTTGCCTGTTGGGGCTCCGTATTGGTCTCCGCCCCATTCCGCTCGACGAGGAAATCCGGTCCTACCCGTGCCGCCTCAAAACGTTCCCTACATCCCCTCGCAAGGAATGAATCAGATTTCGAGTGCGGCAGTGGAATGGCTAACTTCGGACGGATTGCAAGACTTGAGAGACATGCTCGTGGATGCTAAGAGGCAGCGTCAGGAGATTCGAGAAGACTTGCTGTCAACAAAAAAGGAATTGGCGGCTCGTGAGAGGGAGCTTCGGTGGAAGGACAGTTTCCTTAGATTTCTTTTCAAGAAAAGGGTTGCCGAACTTTCCCAACTTGTTCCTGAATTACGTCGACATATCGGTGAGCTCAACGCATGGAATGAAGCGACACACATTGATATCCAATTTGAAACAGGCAATCAGGCTCTAAGGGCATACGGAGATCTGGTTCGGGCTTACGAGGCATGCCGAAATTGCCAAGCAATATGGGATGTCACTGCCGACCGGGCCACGAATCGAGTAGTGGAAAGGACTACCGCCACGAGGTCCGTCGATAGACGCCCGGTGCGGTTCGAGTACGATGACAGCGACATTATCAGGTTCAAAGGTAGGGCGATGAGGCTTTCGAATGCCAACGGAGACGACCTGCTTCTTTATCCCGGAATCATTCTCATTCCCAGGGCAGACGGAGCTTTCGCTTTGCTGGACTTTCGTGATGTCATGTTGCATTCAGGGGCCGTTGACTTCATCGAGTCCGAACGAATTCCGGCAGATTCGAAAGTTGTCGGTCACACCTGGGCCAAGGCAAATAAGGATGGCTCCCCGGATCGACGCTTTGCTAGCAACTACCAGATTCCGGTCTGCGAATATGGGCGGCTCCATTTCGCAAGCCGGACCGGTTTGAACGAGGAGTTCCAACTGTCAAATTCCATGGCGGCCATATCTTTCGGACATGCTTTCACTGCCTATTCGAGAGCCCTTTCTATGGCACCGAGTTCAGTTACTGCGCCCTGAGTTTGCCACATTTGGTTGGCAATGGAGCGCCCTGAACGTGCGGAGCGCATCTTAACCTGGTTTATTGGCGAGGTTCATTTGCTGAGCCACGAATGGAGGGATTCATTTGCCATAATTTGAACCTAGAGCGATGGTGGTCGGTCGTATTTCCTTGTTGTTGGTTTGCCTTGTGCCGTGGTTGATGGCCTTTCGGAGCGACGAGCCGGTAGTCCGATTGCCGAAGGCTAAATATTCCAAGGAGGTTGTGGAACTTGGGCGCATGCTTTTCCGCGACAAGGGTCTTTCGAATCCGCCAGGTCAGGCGTGCATCAGTTGCCACGATCCGGCGGCAGGCTATACCTATCCCGATTCGGAGGTGAATAAGGTTTACGGCACCGTTCCTGGCGTGGTGGTGGGGCGATACGGCAACCGACGACCCCCTTCCTTGGCCTATTCACCGTTTTTGGCGGCGGGCTTGCCCCACTACGACAAGGCGGCGTTAGCGTGGGTTGGCGGGCTGTTTTGGGATGGCCGAGCGAAGAGTTCGCTTGAGCAAGTTCAATTCCCTCTGTTCAATCCGAACGAGATGAACAATCAGATTCACGGCGTCGGTCAACCGGCGATGGTGGTCGAAAAGATCAAAACGGGGCCACTGGCGGGTGCCTTTAAGAAGGTGTACGGGGCCAACGTCTTTTCGCTTCCAGTTGAGCAGGTATTTGGAAAGATTTCGGAGGCGATCGTTGCTTACGAGGCATCGCCGGAGGTGTCGCCGTTCACCTCCAAGTACGACGCGTACCTGGAGGGCAAGGCGGAGTTGACGCCTCAGGAGCTATTGGGGCTTCGGTTAGCGACGGGCACGTTGACCGGTCGCCCGGGCGGATTGCCGTTCAAGAAGTCGGCGCACTGTATGGATTGTCATGGAGCGAGCTTTGACTTGAGTGCAGGGCCGGACTTGTGGACGAACAGTTGCTATGCGAATTTAGGGGTGCCACGAAACAAGGCGAGCCTGTACTTCAAGATGAGCGACCAGAAGAAGAACCCCGATGGATACAACGCCCGTGGTGATGCTTACGTCGATATGGGGTTGGCGGGGTTCATCTACCCGTACTACGGTTGGAGTCCGCGCAAGCCGCACGGGCCCGACCCGCTCCAATTGATCGGCACGTTTAAGGCTCCGACGCTTCGCAACGTGGACAAGCGGCCTAATGCGGGATTCGTGAAGAGCTACATGCACAATGGCTACTTTAAGAGCCTGAAAGATGTGGTGCACTTTTACAATGCCCGCAATCTGACCGATGTTCCAGGCGAACTGATCGACTATACGAAGCCCGACCCTTACGCGGCGCTGAAGGGCAAGCCGCTATTCCCGCCGCCTGAGTACCTGGACGCGAATACCTTGATCAACCCGACGGGTTTGAGTGCAGCCCGAGGCGCGCCGACGACGCCCAGCAACGCGATGGACCCGGACGCCATGCAGATCGGCAATTTACACCTCACGGACAAGGAGGAGGACGCAATCGTCGCGTTTTTGAAATGCTTGTCCGACGGCTACTTTAAGCGATGAAAAAATGGCCCGCTCATCGCTGAGGCGGGCCATCTTTTCGATGTGGTTCCGGCTATTGACTGACGGTCCAGTTCAACTGATTCAGGTGGGCTTGCCAACCGGCGGCGGTGAGCGCCTTGTAGGTCACGAGGACCCGCATTTCACCAGTCGTCTGATTGACGAACCGCGATAGCTGGCCGGTTGCGCTGACGCTGACCGTTTGATCGGCGGTCGTAGCTCTTCGCGAGTCGACCTCCTCCCAAGCGTTGGTCAGGAAGTTGAACATCGAAACCACCTGACCGGGGCCAAGATTGTTGACGTTAGCGACGAACGTGATTCCAAGTCCACTCGGGTTCAGGACCGGCGAAATGCCGTTGATCTGAATCATGAACGGAGTGTCGCGGAGGTTGGTTCGGCTTGGGCCGATGTTGAGGTTCAGATAGTCGGAATCGGCGGCCGCGAGACTGGCTACGTTTCCGCTGGATACGATTCCCTGCAGAACTTGGTAGGAGGTGGGGGCGACTTGTACCGTGCCGATGTTGATCGATCGACCAGCCGAGGCGATTCCGTTGCAGACGACCTCGATGACGGATGGGCCCTTTTCGATATTGCTGGGAATGTCGAAGAAGGTCGACACGGGCAAGGAGCCGGTGGCGACGGCCATCGTGCTATGGTCGTGAGTCTTGCAGTAGCGGACGTGGCCGGTGGCGCTATTCGTGATTCTCACCAACGGGTAGTTCGAGTTGTTCGTCGAATCGTCTCCGTAGGCGCTGCCATTGGAGAGACCGTTGAACTGAGTACCGCTGATGATATAGGTCTTGCCGGTCAACGCGCCGGAAGATGGGTAGGCGCTGATGGTCGGTCGCCAGGCGTCGTTTGGTACGTTGTTGGTCGGCGAGTAGATTTCGACGTCCTTCGAGAAGTCCGTGAACATCACTTGCCCGTTGGGCAAGATCAGGAAGTTCCCCACGTAGGACGGGTTGCCGCTGGAGTTCGGTACGTTCGCGACCTCTAACAGCGAAGTTCCATCCCACTCGTAGAAGTGGCTGGGCGAGTTGAAGACTCCCGGGCTGGTGTAGGCCAAGATGTGGCCATTTGGCAACAGGACGGCGGGGCCGTCAGCGATGTCCAACTGACCGCCGACATTCGGAAAGTCGGGCGCGCTGACCCACGATCCAGGGTTGTTGGTGCCGGTCCCGGGGGTGTAGATGGCATTGTGTCCCGTTGCGCCAAAGGCGAAGACCTTCCCATCGGGCATGAGGACCATGGGGCCAAGCTCTTGGGAGGAGGAGTCCTCTAAGCGCTGGGGTGTATCACCCGCCGAAACCCAGGTGTCGAGCGACGGGATGTACTTTTCTGCATGGGGCGCGTTGATGGCGTCGCAGGTCATGATGGTGCCATCGGGGAGGAGCACCCAGCCTTCCTCGTCGAATCGGTCCAGTTTGCCGGTTCCCGATAGGTTGGTCCACTGCAAGGTGCCAGGATCCAGGATTGACAATTGCTTGTCGAACGGATGGGCGAGGAGGAATCGGCCGTCGGGCATGACTTGGCACTGCGCGTCGCCGATCTGGCTCCAACCAGAGGGCGCAGCCAACGAGGTCCAGGTGTTCGTGGCCGGATTGTAGACCGAGCCTTTGTTCGTCCAAACGGCGCCTTGGTTTAGGTTGTATTCGCCGCCAATCACGACGACACGGCCATCGGCCAGGACGGAAGAGGCGAAGTACAGGGGGCCATAGTCAGACGACATCGTGCCGATCGTCGACCAGGTTCCATCACGATAGGAACCAAGCGATGTTGGAGTGAGTTTGTACCAGGTGTTCGTCTGAGGACTGTGGCAAATGACGGTTCCGTCCGTCATGAGAATCGGCACGCCAACTGGACCCGGTGGGTTCGTGGAAGTACGTTGCCAACTTCCCGAATCGGGAGATTGAGGACGAGAATTAACCTTTCTTTGGGCATTGGCCGTGGTGACCAGGGAAAGCGCACAACCCACACATGCCGCTGCAATGGAAAAGGAACGCATGGCGAATTATAAACTAGGCCCGATAGCCGAAGTGTTATGGGATGCGTATTACCGCAAGATTGCTAGGTTCTTTCTATTGGAATTCTTATCGTACGCGAAGGATGACTGGGTGGTCGGTCAGCGTCAACGTGAGGCTTTTGGCCCGTTCGATTTCCTTGGTTGGCTTGGTGCCGATGGTTGGGTCGTAGACGACGACCGAGCTTGCAGGCTTTTCGAGGTCGATTTCGATTGAGTCTTGGCCCGGAAATCGTTCGCTCCAAACGATGAGATCGAAACTTCCGTCGGCCCGAGAGAGGAGTAGATCGTGGTTGGTTTTGGGTTGATTGGGGATCGAATAGCCCAGCGATTTTCCATATTTGCCGGTCGGGCTCTCTTGGTGGAGGATCGTGGTGAGATTGTGGAGGTATTCGCCAGCGGGTCGAATGGTGTAGTCCGGTCGGACGAGACCGAAGGCTTGATTGCCACCTCCATCGACGCGGTCGCGGAGCAGATAGAGGGCGGTGTAGCTCCAGCCTCGCTTGAACTGGGATAGGTAGAGGTCGACGATCAGTTTGCCGTGGGTCACTTCGTCGACTTGGCTGTCGATGGTGAGTCCGGTTTCGGTGGTGACCCTTGGGAGGGTTTGGAGATCATTTTCGGAATAGCCGGGAAAGTGCTTGGCCCAGGTGCGACCGAATTCGCCATAAAGGCCATCGATGGGGCAGTTGGGGCTGGGATCGGAAGTGTTCCATGCCTTGTTGTCGATCAGCTTTGGAGAGTTGGGGTGAAAGACGTAGTTGTGGACGTTGGCGAAGTCTGCGTATTGGGTTCCGGCGGGGAAGGTCGTATTTGCACCGCTCGGAATCTTGAGGAATTGGAGACCCGTATTGTCGAACTGGGCTCCGGCTTCGCTGGGGCTCCAGACGGGATATTTCTTCAGGAGCGGGTCAGCTTTGACAGCGGCGTAGAGGTCGCGCTGGAGTTCGGCGACGGGTCGCCAAGAGGTTTGTCCGCGTCCGCCGGTTGCGCCGTTGTAGGTGATCGGCCAATTGTTGGGTTCGTTGGGACCTTCGAAGGCGAGGAGCGCATCGGCTTTTGCGAGGTTGCGACCCTCGCGAAGGAGGCGTTTGAGGTCGGTGCCGCCACTGCCGAAGCCAAAACTGAATTTGGCTCCGGTTCGCTGGTGGAGTTCGAGGAGGTCAGTGATCGAGTCCATGCTTTCATAGCCGGAGCGGAACCAGCGGATGCCGATGTATTTGGCCAGGCGGGCGGTTTCGTCGAGCTTTTCGCCGCGGGCGCTGATGGCGGAGTTTGCGCCGATGCTATCCAGGAATTTCTCGACGGGGATTGCGGGGGTCGGCGGGAGCCACATGGAGGTAGTTTACAAGTTTAGGCTTCAGGATTGAGTGAGTTGGTGCTGGGGTAGCTGAGGGGCTGTTGTACAGCTGTCGTCTATCCCTCGGTTCGCTCGTTTCTCGCTCACCGATCCCTTCGCCAAGGGATAGCCTCGTTTTACGATGGCTTGCGGCTTGCGGCTTGCGGCTTGCGGCTTGCGGCTTGCGGCTTGCGGCTCGCGGCTTGCGGCTTGCGGCTTGCGGCTTGCGGCTCGCAAGAGCAGAGAGCAGAGAGTGTTACGAACCGCTCTTCAGGGGGCCACCGGGCATGTGGGATTGCAGGAATCCGAGGATCAGGTTGAACAGGTGTTCTACGGTGCCTTGGCCTTCGCTGATCTCGTGGGTTCGGTTCGGGTAGGACATCATGGTGAACTGCTTGCCCTCGGCTACCAGGCGGTCGATCAGCCACTCCGTATTTTGGTAGTGACAGTTGTCGTCGCCGGTGCCGTGGATCACGAGGAGGTCGCCATGCAGGCCCTTCACGAAGTTGACCGGGGAGTCGTTGAAGTACGCCTGCGGATGCTCTTTGGGCAGCCCAGAGTAGCGTTCCGTGTAGATCGTGTCGTAAAGCGAAATATCGGTCCCGGGGGCGACGGCGATGCCGAGCGACCAGATGTCGGGATACGAGAAAAGGGCTTGCAGGGTGTTGGTGCCGCCGGTGCTCCAACCCCACACACCGATCCGCTTGGAATCCACGTACGGGAGGGCGGCCATCTGTCGCGCAGCGGCGGCTTGGTCCGCAGCGATGATGGGATTCATATTGAGATAGATCGATTTTCGCCAAGCCCGGCCTTTGAGCGCGGGGGTGCCACGGTTATCGAATGTGCAGACGATGTAGCCTTTCTGGGCGATCAGCCACCAAAGCATTTGCTGGACGCCGAGCCACTGGTCTTTCACCTGGACGCCGGCGGGTCCGCCGTAGACCTCAAAGAAAACGGGGTATTTCTTCGTCGCATCGAAGTTCGGGGGATAGACGACGATCGCGTCCATTTTCCGCTGTCCATCGGCGGTGGAGAAGGTGCGGCGCTCGAGGGAGCCCTTGTCGATATTTTCGACCCTGAGGGTGAGGGCCTTGTTGGCGGTGATCACCCGAAGCGTGCGGTGCAGTGGGAATTCGACGAGGTCGCGTTGAGTGGGAACACCCAGACGAGAGTAGTCGTGAATGGCGAGAGCGCCGTCGGGCGAAATATCGTAGCTGTTTGTCCCGTCCAGGTTGGCGGGAGTGAGCCGATAGGGTTCCTCATTATCCAGCGAAGTTTGATACAGGTAACGCTGGGCGGCAGCGCCGGGGGACGCATAGAAGAAGATGGCGTTGCCCGCGGTCTGGATACCGTCGGTATCAACGTCATATTCGCCCGGCGTGAGGTCGGAATCTTTGCCGTTGCGGTCCACGGCATAGAGGTGCCTTTGACCGCTCCGTTCGCTCAGGGTCAGGAACTTCTGACCTTGGGCTACCCATGCCACGCCGGTTGGCGCGGTATCCATGATGTCCACCCAAGCGGGGTCTTTGTCGCTCCAGATGAGGTGTTCTTTGCCCGTTCGGGCGCTGACGAGGTAATAGTCGTCCTGATTCTGCCGACGGTTGAGAAACTGGATCAGGAGTTCTTTTGAGTTTGCGGCCCAATCCATGCGGGCAAGGTAGCCGTTATCGGGAGTCGCCTTAGGATTCATCCACTTGACGCGCCCGCCGTAGGTCGAGACTACGCCGATGCGGGCTCGGGCGTTGGGTGTTCCCGCTTGAGGATAGGGAAACTTCTTGATCACCTGTGTCTTGTTGGACTGGTCAACGAGGGTGAACATGGCTTCAGGCGAGGTGTCGAGCTGCCAAAAGGCGATCTGCTTGCTGTCGGGGCTCCAACGCCACCCGTCGCGGAGGCCAAGCTCCTCTTCGTACACCCAGTCGAAAGTTCCATTGACGGTTTTTTCGGCTCCGTCATGGGTGATCGAGCGGATTCGCCCGGTTTGCAGGGAGCACACATAGATGTTGTTGTGGTACACGTATCCCGCTGATTTTCCGTCAGGCGAGATCTTGGCGAACATCAGTTCCGATTGGGCTTTGCTGGGGCCGAGGCGGCGGAGCTTGCGCGTCTTCAGGTCGAAGACGTAATAATCCCCCCTGGTATTGAGGCGCCAAACCTTTTTTGAATTTCCATAAAGGAGGACCTTGTCGTCGGTCATCGATGCGGTTTCGGGCTTAAAACCGTCGAGGTCTTCAGCCTTCACCAAGGTTTTGATTTCGCCCGATTCGGCGTCGATTTTAACCACCGCACCTTGTTGGATGGACAGCAAGGAGTGACTTCCGGGAAGCCAATGGCCGATGGGGCCGTCGGTAGCTGAACTGTACCGGCCGTCAAACAGACTTTCTATCGAGAGCTGTTCCTGCGCCGCCGCTAGGCGGCAAGCGAAAGCGACTATGAGGGCGCAAATGGCCCGTGGGCCGCGAACGGCTCGTCTCATCTTTTCACCATGCTACCACCGCTTGACATCTTGTAGGGTGGATAGTATTCTCTTTTCGTTGCCTGTAGGGCGCGCCGACGCTTTTGTCGAAGGGGCTATGCCCGCCTACGAATCTATCCCGTAGTGCGCCTATGTCAAATCTCGAAAACCTTCGGAAGCAAGCCAAGCAGATTCTGCGGTGGCATCGCGATGGCGAAACCACCGTGGCTCCGATCCTTCGGGCTCATCGGTCCGAATTCGAATCGCTTAGCGACCAGCAAATCCTCGATGCACCGTTTAAGTTAGCTGATGCTCAAGAAGTGGTTGCGCGGCGAGAAGGCTTCGAGTCATGGTCTGCACTGCTTCACGGACATGAAACCATGAAAGCACCCGAAAATAAAGCAACCCATTCACCCTTCTTGACAGCGGCTGAACCGCAGCTTTTTGTCACCGACTTACCCGCCGCCCTGGAGTTCTATCAATCCGTCTTGGGATTCTCCGTTCGATTCTCCTACGGCGAGCCGCCTTTTTACGCTCAGGTGTTTCGCGATGCGGTGAGCCTAAACCTGCGATTGGTCCACGAGCCGGTGATGTTGGCGGAATTGGTCAAGTCAGAAGAGTTGTTGGCGGCGAGCATCACGGTCAAGAACGTGAAAGAGCTATTTCTTGAGTTCCACGAGGCAGGAGCGGAGTTTCATCAGTCCTTAGTAACCCAGCCGTGGGGCTCCCGAACCTTCATTGTGAAAGATCGGGAGGGGAACCTGCTCTTGTTTGCGGAATAGCGGTTTTAGCTCTTGCCCACGAGTTTGGCTTTGACTTCCGACCAGCCCGGCGCGTAGTCTGGCTTGATGGACCACGCCTTGAGATCGCGAATGTCGATGGTGCCGCCCTGGGTTCCGCAGAACCCGAGACCGGCGGCACCCTTGGTCGCCGGTTCTTTCAGCGTCGGATGCGTGCCGTAGAGGGTCACGCCATCGACTTGCATCAACACTTCGTCGCCCTTCTGTTCGGCCACGACGTGGTACCAGTGGCCATCTTGGAAAGTGACTTTGTCGGTGGTGGCGAGCTTGGCCTTGCCGGAGTCGGCGTCGAGGGAGAGGCCGTCCTTTTGGAAGGAGAATCGTGCTTTGTGGTGGCCGTACTCGATGAACGGGGCGAGTTTGGTGAACGTGCCGCCGCTGAATCGGATGTCGAATTCGGCGCAAAAGTCTTGCGGAGTTGAGGGGATGGCCATACGCGGCTCTAAGCCTTTGTGATCTTTCCGACCGGCTTGGTATTCAGGCGTAGAGGGTTCGCCCGAAACGATGCCATTTGCGAGTGTCCAACGCGTTTTCTGCCTTGGCGACCAGACTTTGGCGGCAAGGTCGGTTTTGTCCGGTGCGGGCGATTGAAGGACTAGTTTGTCGGGGACGGTCATCAGCGGATTGGCGAACACGAAGAGCGTGAGCATCCTCGGCGTGAACGATGCGCGGTGGCGGTTGTTTGGCGGAGTGTCCAAAGGACCCACGATTTGTTACCAGTCTTCCTGACAAAATAATGTAGTTATGCAACGACCTCGGCCCAGGGTAGCGCTAATCGTTGAGACCTCGACGGCGTATGGCCGGAAGATTCTTGAGGGAATCTCGAAGTTCGTGAGCACGCACGAGCGGTGGTCGTTGTTCGTCGATGAGAGGGAGTTGAACGCACCGCCACCGGATTGGCTGTTGGACTGGGATGGGGATGGAATCATTTGTCGTTCCACGACCCCGGAACTCGCCCAGCAACTGCGGCGACGGAAGATTTCGGTTGTCGATCTGAACGATCGGTTTGGGAATTTGGGTTTGCCGCATGTGGAGTCGGACATGCGAGCGCTTGGCGTGTTAGCAGCCCAGCACTTGGTCGATTGTGGGTTCGGGCAAATCGCCTTTTGCGGCTACCGGGACGAGAAGTGGAGCGAGTCGCGACTGGAAGGACTGCGGTCGGTAGCTGCGCCTTGCGCGACGTTTGAGAGCCCTCTGCTCAACCTTCGCAAGGGCGATTGGGACCACGACCAAAGTGAACTTCGAGAGTGGGTTCGGAGCTTGCCAAAGCCGGTGGGAATCGTGGCTTGTAACGATGTGCGGGCCTTGCATGTGTTGGATGCGTGCGAGTCACTGGGGCTGATCGTGCCGGGTGAGGTTTCAGTCGTTGGGATCGATAATTCGGAGACGTTTTGCTCGCTTTGCAATCCGTCACTTTCGAGCGTGGTGCCGAACGCATCGGCGGTTGGGTATGAGGCGGCGGCGATGCTCGATATGATTCTGAGTGGGCATCGACCAAGGTCGGAATCGGTCTTGATTGCGCCGAAGGGGATAGTGGTTCGGCAATCGTCCGATTCGGTCGCGGTTTCGGATCGGCTGGTGGCGGAGTCGCTTCGGTTCATCCGTGAGCACCTTCGGGAGAAAATCGACGTGGCTCATGTGGCAGCGTTCGCCAAAGTGTCTCGCTCCACTCTGGAACGGCGATTTTCGTCGGCGATTGGTCAGACGCCGCACGAGGCAATCGCTAGAGCTCGATTGGCCCGCGCTTTGAAGCTCTTGTCGGAGACGACTTGGCCGTTAAGCCGGGTGGCGGACGAAGTGGGGTATTCCCACGCCGAATACCTGATCACCGTCGTTGAAAAGGCGACGGGCCAAAGCCCGAGTACTTACCGAGTGACGAAAAATCGTAGTTGATTGGCGAAAAACCTCATTGCGCGTGGCCTACCTTTCGGAGGATAGTGACGTCATATGACGGCAATCCCTTCCGTGATGACGGTTCCGCACTTTGTGGGTGGCGGCAAGATTTCGACGACGGAAAAGCCGGTGCCCGAACCTGGGCCCGGCCAACTCTTGATCAAAGTTCAGGCGAACGCGCTGTGCGGGTCGGAGCGCGGGCAGTTTTGGGACGGAACCGAAGTGACGCCCGGCCACGAGGCGGCAGGGACGGTGGTGGCGGTCGGACCGGGAACGACGACGCCGGTCGGGACGACGGGCGGAGTCTTCCTCATGGACTTTTGCGGCGAGTGCCGAAACTGCCTGGCGGGCTACACAAACCAATGCCTGGCGAAGCGAGGCGACATGGGATTCAATCGCGACGGCGGGTATGGAGTCTACGAACTGATCAACGGGAGCCTCTTCTTTCCCACGCCTGAGCTGTCGGCGACCGAAGCGACGCTACTGTTGGACGTGATGGGTACAGGTGGGCATTCGATCCGGCGGGCGAAGCGAGCCCACGACGACATTCGTTCCATTCTGATTCCGGGGGCAGGACCGGTGGGATTGGGAATCTTGGCGATGGCCAAATTGATGCTGGGGCCCGACGTGCCGGTGGTGATCTCGGATGTGGTTCCGTATCGGCTCCAACTGGCCGAGCAACTCGGCGGACTTCCGGTTTTGAGTTCGGAAATGTCGCTGGCAGACGGCCTGAAGCGGCACGGCCTGAACGCGCCCGATGTGGTCATCGATGCGGCGGGTAAGGAGTCGGTTCGCGATGAGTGCATGGCGCTGTTGGCGCATCGGGGCGTGCTGGTAAGCGTGGCGCACGGCGGCGGATTGACGATCAAAAGCCTGTACGGCGACTTCGTTTTTCGAGAGATGACGCTGATTGGAAGCGAGTACTTTGCTTACTGCGAACTTGCCGCGAACTACGACCTGCTGATGAAGAACCGAGCGATGATGAATTCGATCATCAC
Organism: Armatimonadota bacterium; assembly: GCA_016125185.1. Classification (NCBI taxonomy): domain Bacteria; kingdom Bacillati; phylum Armatimonadota; species Armatimonadota bacterium. Next base: position 36,438 of record WGMG01000011.1, read on the forward strand.
GCATCGGTTTGGAGTCGGCGAGATCCAGGCGGCGTTCGACCTTTTCTGGGCCGGAAGCACGGGTAAGGTGGTCATCGAACAATGAAAGTCGCCGTGATTGGAACGGGGGGATGGGGGCTTCAGCATGCGCGGGTGTTTTCCCAGCATCCGAAGGTTGAGCTTTGCGCGGTGACCGGGCGGAATGCCGAAAGAGCCGAGGCCCGCGCTAAGCAGTTTCACACGAAGGCTTATACCGATATCGACCAAATGCTGACCACGGAGCGGCCCGACCTCGTCAGCCTATGCCTGCCGAATCAGGGGCATTTTGAGCCGACGATGCAGGTGATCCGGGCCGGTTTTCCGCTGATTGTCGAAAAGCCGCTGGTGTTCGAACTGGATGAGGCAACCGCCTTGCTGGAGGCGGCGGGTGATCGATTCTTTGCGATCTGCTTCAACCACCGATGGGCAAACCCGGTTCGCATGGCCAAGGAGGCGATTGAGACCGGAAAAGTCGGCGACATCGTCTTCGCGTCGTGGCGATTCGGCGGCGAAGGGTCGAGCGATCACCCTTACGCGAACTTGATCGAGACTCAGTGCCACGGGTTCGATATGTTGGAGCATCTTTGCGGGCCGATCGAGGCGCTTTCGGCGGAGATGACGGCGCACCCATCGACGATGGCGCTTTCGCTGAAGTTTCGATCGGGGGCGGTAGGGAGCCTGCTGGGCTCTTACGATACGTCGTACGCCTACCCCGAGACTCAGCGGATCGAGGTGAGCGGATCGAAGGGGCGGTTTGTGATCGACGACACGGTGGCGCGGTACCGGTTCAACCAGGCGGGCAACGAGACGGGCGAGATTTGGGAAGCGGGGTACTTCAACGACTACGACCGCGAGTTCCACCGGACCTTCGATTCGTACATGGACGCCGTTATTGAGGCATTTCTGGGCGGGCAAGCCCCGCCAGTTCATGCCCGGGCGGGTTTGCGGGCGCTTGAGCTGGCTCACGCGGCAATTCGATCATCGGAAAGCGGAACTCGGGTGACGGTCTGAGATGCTCTGGGCGTCGTTGGTCCTGCTTCAGGCGAGTCGAACGGTTATCGATCCGTCGGTCGAACTAGGTTCGGTTTCTAGTTCGATGTATGGCTCGTGCATCGAGGACGTCAACCACGAAATCTACGGCGGGATTTATGCCCAGACGATCTTTGGCGAGAGCTTTGAGGAGCCTCCGGCAGGGTTGAGCCCGAAGGGTTGGAAGGTTTACGGCGGCAACTGGGTGCCGGACGGGAACGGAGTTCACGTTTCGTCGGGGCCGGGTTTTAAGCTGGTAGCTGATGGCAAGGGAGGGCAGGATCAGGAGATTGAGGCCGACGTCGCTATCGCGAACGATTTTGGGATAAATGCGGGTTTCCTGCTTAAGGTGAGCGGCGCGGGGGTCGGGGCCGACCAGTTCGACGGGTACGAGGTTTCCTTTTCGCCGCGTGAGCAGAGGGTCATTCTCGGCAAGCACGAGCACGACTTTCATCAGCTAGCGGAAGCGCCGGCCGTTTTGGCCAGCGGGCGTTGGCATCACCTTCGGGCGCAGGCGGACGGGGGACGTATACGGGTGTATATGGATTGGGAAGAGAAGCCTCGAATCGACTTTGTCGATCCTCATCCGTTGTCGGGCGCGGAGGTTGCGCTTCGGACGTGGCATTCGGATGCTTCGTTTCGCGATGTTCGGGTTGGCGGATTTTCGGCCGGGTTCAATTGGAGCGGCGCGGGGACCTCGCCCCGATGGGATGTGGTTCGTTCGCCGGGTGGGCGCGGGGCTTTGCGATTTGAGCGAGATGGCTACAACGGAACCTACGCTCAGCACCTGATTTGCCGGGTAGCCGGAGAACGGATTGGCGTTGCCAACCGGGGCCTCAATCGATGGGGGATTGCCTGCCGGAAGAGGCAAGTCATGGCAGGGGGAATCGCGCTGAAGGGAGATTCCATTCCGGTCACCATCGCCTTGCAGAGTGCAGATGGGTCGCGGACCTACGCGATGCAGAAACTGACGCCATCGACGGCTTGGAAGTACGCGCGATTTAGCTTGACGCCCAGCGAGACCGACGCGAACTGCCGATTGGCGATTTGGATCGATCAATATGGTGAGGTCGGGATTGATCAGGTCGAATTGATGCAACCGAAGTCGAATCTTTACCACGGGTTGCCGTTGCGGGCGGATATTGTGACCGAGTTGAAGCGGTCGGGAGTGACGTTCCTGCGGTACGGCGGGACGATGGTGAACACCCAAAACTACCGGTGGAAGAATATGATCGGGCCACGCAAACTCCGTCCGCCATACGTGGGGCATTGGAATTCGAGTTCCACGAATGGCTTTGGCATTTTCGACTTTCTGGACCTTTGCGAGGAGGCGGGATTCGGAAGCGCATTTGCGATCAATGCGGAGGAGTCTCCAGCAGATGTGTCTGACTTGGCCGACTACCTTTTCGGGCCTGCGACGTCAACTTGGGGGCGTCGGCGCGTGGCGAATGGGCACCCCAAACCGTACAAAGTCGACTATATCGAGATCGGCAATGAGGAATGCCTTGCGAGCCGGACGAAGGAGACTTATGGGCACTACGCCGAGCAGTTTGCTCGGGTGGCCGACGCGATCCACGCCCGGTACCCGGATGTGAAGCTGGTTAGTGCGGCTTGGTGGCTCAGCGATTCACCTTTGATGCAAGACGTGTTTCGTGCCATCGACGGCAAGGCGGCGGCGTGGGACATTCACGTCGGCGGCGACGATCCTGCTTCTGGCTTTCAGGTCGAGCGGGAGATTTCGGGCATCCGGGAGAAGTTTCGAAGCTGGAATCCGAACTCGACGATGAAGACGGTGATTTTTGAGGAGAACGGCGGGACACACTCGCTCCGGCGAGGATTGGGCCATGCGACGAACGTCAACGCGGCGCGCCGCCTTGGCGACTTCGTGCTCGTTGACTGCGCGGCGAACTGCCTTCAGCCGGTGCAACAAAACGACAATGGTTGGGATCAGGGGCAGGTCTTCTTTGACCCCTCGCGAGCCTGGCAAATGCCGCCTGCGGTGGTGAATCAGCTACTGCAGTCGGGGCATCAGCCGGTGCGAGTGGCCGCGACCACGGATAGCGGCTTAGATGTTTTTGCCGCCAAGAGTCGAGACGGCAAGACGGTATGCGTGACGTTGGTGAACATTAAGGGTGAGCCGGTGCGAACCAAGCTGTCCCTTCGCGAGGGTGCGTTCAAGTCGGCCGTAATGCGGTGTGTATCTGGCGATCTCGGGACCGTGAACTCGCCGGGAGTGAATCGAACTCCGATATTGACTCACAACCTACCCCTCGACGGCGCGGTGGAGATACCCGCCTACGCCGTCGCGACCATCGAAATGAAGCTTTAGACCATGACTCGCCGCACCCTGCTCCAAGCCCTCTCGGCCAGCGCCCTTCCCTCATTTGTGATGTCTTTTGTGCCCCGATCTGGTGATCTTCGGATCACTCCGGTTCCGATTGAAAAGGTAACCATCGACGATGCGTTTTGGGCGCCCAAGAGAAGGGTTTGGCGGGATGTGACCATCCATGATTGCCTATCGAAGTTTGAAGTGGCATTTGCTAATTTCGACCGAGTTCGCGACGGCAAGACCGGGGGGCACGTCGGCGCTCCGTGGTTCGACGGTTTGATCTACGAGATGATTCGCGGGATTGCCGACTTCCTTCGGAGCGAGCCAAGCGCAGAATTGGAGTCGGAAGTTGACTCGTTAATCGACCGAATTGTGGCGGCGGCAGACCGGCGACCGGATGGGTACGTCAACACCTACACGCAACTGCAGGAGCCTGGGCACGAATGGGGCCTGCACGGCGGACTGGAGGTTTGGCAACACGAGTTCTACAATGCGGGGGCTCTGGTCGATGCGGGAGTGCACTACTATCGAGCGACGAAGAAGACCAAACTGCTCGGTGCGGCGGTGCGGCTGGCGAATACGATTTGCGATTTGATTTCCGATGAGACGGGCCGGAACCTGGTTCCCAGCCACGAGCTTCCCGAAGAGGCCATGCTCGGTTTGTACGAACTTTTGATGGAGTATCCCGACTTGCAGTCGTCTGTCGCAGGAGCGTCGAATCCTCAACGGTATCTGGACCTCGCTGAGTTTTGGATCGAAAATCGGGGTCGGAACTGTTTGACGATCGACTGGTCGAATCGGGATCGGGCGGGCGACGAGGTTCGCGCGATGAAGGACTACGATCATGGCCGCCCTTCGTGGGGTGACTACGCCCAAGATCGCACGCCGATTTTGGAGCAAACCGAGGTGGTGGGCCACGCGGTGCGTTCGACCCTTTTGTGCTCAGCAGTGGCGGCGGTTGGGCGGGCCAATGGGAAGACTTCCTACAAAGCGGCGGCGACCCGGCTATGGGAAAACATGGTTTTCAAGCGGATGCACATTACCGGTGGGGTTGGCGCGTCGGCGAATGAAGAAGCGTTTGGCGCGGATTATCAACTGCCGAACGATGCCTACTTGGAGACGTGTGCGGCGGTCGGGGCTGGGTTTTTCCACGCCAACATGCACCAGCTAACAGGCCACGGTCGGTACGCCGACGAGCTTGAGCGAGTTCTATTCAATGGTGTTTTGTGTGGCGTCTCGGTGAGCGGGGACCGTTACACGTATCAAAATCCGCTGGTGCTCGACGAATCGCGCACCAGGTGGAGTTGGCACGAGTGTCCTTGTTGTCCGCCGATGTTCCTGAAGATCATGGGGGCGATGCCGAGCTACCTTTATTCGACGGATTCGGACTCGCTGTATGTGAATCAGTTCGTAGGGAGTCGGGCCGAGGTGGAGTTGGGCGGACGTTCTATCCAGGTTGTTCAGACGACGGAGTATCCGTGGAATGGGGCGGTACGATTGGCGATCGAGACGGATGGCCCAGCAAAGTTTTCCCTCAAGATTCGGGTGCCGGGTTGGGCCTCGAAGCCTCGGTTGAAGGTCAATGGATTGATGGTCGAAAAAGCATCGGTCGTGGATGGCTATGTGACGGTTTCCCAGGTTTGGAAGTCGGGCGACGTCGTCGAGTTTGAACTGGACATGCCCATTCGACGGGTGAAGGCGGACCCTCATGTGACCGAGAATCAGGGCAACGTGGCTGTCGTCCGAGGGCCCCTGGTTTATTGCTTTGAATCGTGCGATTGCCGTGAGCCGTCCGCGTCTCCACGACTTGCTGCCGGTGAGCCGGTGCTGGAGGCTTGGGAGGATCGCCTGGGCGGCATCGTGGCCATAAAGACTGGCCCGCACGATGCCTATGCGATTCCGTTTTTTGCGAACGGTAACCGTGGTCCAGTGAAGATGCAGGTTTGGCTGCCTGCGTCGATTTAGTCCGCGTCTTTGCGAGGAGGGTGGGACCTTAACTTGCCTTTTCGGTAAATCGTCGTATAATGGCGTTGATAGTATTGATAAAAGGATTTGATGAGAGCGGCGAATCTCTCGCTTTTCTTGTCTGACCAAGACATGGATATGTTGGGAATGAAGATTCTTCCCTATAGGATGCTGGACCGTCGGGGTTCAGTTCGAGACAAGGATGTTCGTTTTGTCGACCTGAGAGTTCGAAGGATGGCTCTTGTCGTAGGCTTTGTTTCTTTTATCATTGCGGCAAGTCTTCAGGTCGTGGCTCCTCCGTTTCTATCGGTTGGGTTCCTTTACATCGTGCCGGTAGGCGTTCTTTCGTATTGGATTGGTTGGGAAGCTGGTCTATCTTTGGTCGGCGCGGCTATGGCTGTTAGCCTCGTAGTGGACAAGTCGATGCTTGGTCTCCATCGGGATTGGCAGGTTGGTGCCTATCTGGCGACGATCTTGCTTCCACTAGCCGGGTTTTCGTTCTTTCTTGGGCGGCTAAGCGCGAAATTGCGAGAGTATCACTTCTCGTCGACGACGGACCGTTTGACGGGGCTTCCGAATAGGACTTATCTGGAGACATTCGGTTCAAGGATTTTCTCCGACCATAAGAAGACCCAAGCCGAGGTCGTCGGGGTGATGATTGACTGCGACCGATTCAAGGAGATTAACGATGCTTTTGGGCACGCGGCCGGAGATCAGGTTCTAAAGATTCTTGCCGACGTCCTTAATAGCGAAGTCAGGAAAACGGATTTGGTCTGTCGGCTAGGCGGCGATGAGTTCTTTCTCATGCTGTTCGATGTGCCGGAGAAGGTTGTGAAAGGGGTCATCGGCAGAATTGAAGATCGATTTCGGCGTGGCGTTCACGAGGTCGGGTACGAGTCTTCGCTGTCGGTTGGAGTCGCTCTGGGCGTGCAGGCTCTCGATTCCGTGACCGAGGTCCTAGCTTCAGCGGATTGCCAAATGTACGACCGCAAAGGCGAGAAGAAATCGAGTGTCGTGGCCCACTTTTGGCGGTGATCAAAAGCCAATCTAACCATAGAAATCTATAAAATGTTTTACTGAACGGCATCTCGTTGAGCCGATAAATGTTCTTTGTACCTATTGGCCGTTTTCTTTATCTTTATTTTTCGTAGAATGATTTGCGCAAATGCCTTGCCGCAAATCGCTGAGTTTCTAACAGGGTCGGCTTGAATTAAGCTCCCTGTTTAGTGTCTAATACGGGTAGGTGTTTTATCATCGTTTTTTTTCCGGAGCGTGCTGAGAATCGAACCCCTTACAGATCTACAGCAATCGCTTTGGGTGTTCTGACCGTCGTCGTTGCGTTGTTTGTATTGGCGGGCTGGACCTTCGGAATATCGAGCTTCACCAGTGTTTTGCCCGGAATGGCGACGATGAAAGCGAATACCGCGATCACCTTCGTTCTTCTCGGTTCTTGTCTCGTGGCGCGTGTCGTCAGTGTGTCCTCTCCAGCCATGCAGAAGGGTGGTCGTAATTTGTGCCTTGCATTGGGTGCGGGGGCCTTCTTTCTATCTTTGCTGACGCACTTCGAAGATCTTTTTGGATGGCAGTTAGGTATCGACCAACTGATCTTCGCGGATCGAAACTCTCCTCATGCCCTCTTTCCTGGTCGGATGTCCTCGGGAACTTCTTTATGTTTTGCCTTGGTAAGCGCCTCGCTTCTGATCGCGGAGATTTTTGGCGAACCACGACGCTGGATTGGGGACTTGTTAGCGGTTGTGGCGGCGTGCATCAGCTTGGTGGCATTAGTGGGCTACGCCTTCGACGTCATTGCGCTTTACCAAATGACGCTTTTCGGCTCGATGGCGCTCCACACAGCCGCCCTGCTGTTTGCCCTTTCAATTGGAGCCTTGATCACTTTGCCGCAAGAAGGGCTGATGAGGCACCTCACCAGTCCGCTCTTTGGCGGGAGGATGGCAAGACCGATCTTCCTCATCGGCATTATCTTTATGTTCCTCATCGGACTTCTGACGAGCCGATTTGGCCGTAATGGAACCGCCCCTGGCTCGGCCCTTGCCGTTGCGACGGTGGCAAACACCGCAGCGCTTGGAGTCGTGGTTTGGTTATCGGCGGCCTGGATGAACCAACTTGACGCCAACCGTCGGGCAACAGAAGTTGAGAATGCCAGGATTGCCGCCATGGTTAGGTCATCTGGGGCGGCGATTATCGGCAAGGACTTGGATGGCGTTATTACGAGTTGGAACGAATCGGCGGTAAAGCTCTACGGTTACACGGCACAAGAAGCTATCGGGCAGCCAATCACCCTCATCGTTCCACCGAAGATGATGGCGGAGGTTGCTCACATCATGAGCGAAATTCGGTAGGGCCGTCCGATCCTTCACCTCAACACGGTGAGACGACGGAAGGATGGAACGCTTGTGGAAGTTTCGCTTTCTACTTCGCCTACGAGAGATGCCGATGGGAATCTGGTGGGGGCGGCGGCGGTTGCGCGCGACATCACCGATTCAAAACGCATGGAGCGCCTTAATGAGATCATCGTCGAAGCTTCACCAGCTTCCATCGTCATGGTCAATGCCGATGGAGATATTGCCCTCGTCAACAGTTCGACGATCGAAACGTTTGGATACCAGGGCGACGAACTGATTGGTCAGAGTGTAGACGTTCTGCTTCCCGAACCATTAATGGCCGAGCATCAGGCTCTTCGTAGGGGGTTTATGCAGCGTCCAGTTGCCCGGCAAATGGGGGCTGGTCGCGACCTCAATGCACGGCGGAAGGATGGCTCCGAGTTTCCGGTCGAGGTCGGGTTGAGCCCGGTAGAGACAGTTCAAGGCACTTTTGTTCTTTGTACCGTTATTGACATCACGCAGCGAAAAGAGGATGAAGCCACGATCCAGCAGCATGTCGCAACACTAGAGCAGTTCAACGAGGAGCTGAAGCGTTCGAACGCCGAATTGGAGCAGTTCGCCTACATCGCCTCTCATGACCTGCAAGAGCCCTTGCGGATGGTGGTGAGCTACATGGGGTTGTTCGAGTCGAGATACAAGGGCAAGCTCGACGAGCGGGCGGATAAGTACATCAATTACGCCGTGGACGGAGCCTCACGCATGCAGCAGTTGGTCAACGACCTGCTCGCCTACTCCCGCGTGGGTTCGCAGGGGAGGCCGTTTGTCAATATTGGTGTCGATCGGGTTTTGGATCAGGTACTTCGCGGCTTGTCGGGAGCCGTTGCCGAGTCAGGGACCCAGATCAAGCGCGACCCCATGCCCGAGGTCATGGCCGACGAGTTGCAGTTGGGGCAGGTCTTTCAGAACCTGATCGGTAATTCGATCAAGTTTCGGGGAACCGAACCTCTGACCATTCATATCGGCGTGGAGGAAGACGATGCTTTTTGGACGTTTTCGGTTTCGGATAACGGCATTGGGGTCGAGCCGGCCTATGCGGAGCGAATCTTTCAAATGTTTCAGCGGCTTCACGAACGTGGCGTGTACGAAGGAAGCGGTATTGGGCTCGCGATTTCGAAGAAGATTATCGAGCGGCACGGGGGGAAGATTTGGCTGGACGCCGAGACAAAAGACGGCGCTCAATTTCGGTTCACGCTTCCAAAGAAAAGGATGGCAGCATAAATGACACATATAAAAACATTTGCCAACCGTACTGTAGAGATTTTGCTTGTCGAAGACAATCCTGGCGATGTCGACTTGGCGAGAGAGACGATGGAAGAAAGCATCATCCCTATCTCTTTAGTCGTCGCCAAAGATGGAGTTGAAGCCATGAACTACCTTAATAAAGTGGGGCTTGCCGGGGACCGAATGCCGGACCTGGTTTTGCTTGATCTAAATCTGCCAAAAATGGATGGGCGAGCTGTGCTAGAAGCAATGCGAGCTAACGAACTGCTCTTGCTCTTGCCTGTCATCGTTCTCACCTCGTCTGATGCCGAGCAGGACATCGCTGAAAGCTACAAGAAAGGAGCGAATTGCTATGTCAAGAAGCCAGGCGACATCAATCACTTCCGGAATGTCATTCGTCAAATCGAAGAGTTCTGGTTCACGATCGTCAAACTTCCGCCGGAAAATTATCCCCCTTTTGAGTTGGGAGGCACCGTTGGCTGATTTCCTCGATACGCGGGTGCTTCTCCTGGTTGAAGACAATCCGGGCGACGCCGACCTCGTGGTCGAGCTCCTCGAAGAATCGGGCAGTCATTACAAAGTTGTGCGAGCCACGCGGATGTCAGAGGCGGTGGACAAACTGAAGAATTCCGAGGTTGACGTTGTCCTGCTTGACCTACGTCTTCCCGATTCAAGCGGGCTGGACTCTTTGCGTGAGATCAAGAGCGTTGCCGAGCAGATTCCAATCGTGATTCTGACCGGATTGGAGGATGAAGCACTGGCAATGGAGTGCATCAACGCCGGAGCGCAGGACTACTTGGCCAAGTCCGAATTGAAGCCGATTTCGCTCAAACGCACGATCGGTTACGCGATCACTCGACTTCGCGAGGCCCAATTGCGCGAGTTGCAGAGTCTCCTCGACCGGTACCGAACCATGTCGACTCATGGCTCAACGACGACGGTCACTTCTGGGTTGCTGGGATCGGCTCCGGTCAAGGAGCGGCTGTCGGGAGAGTACGACGAGTTCGTCGCTCAGTACGAGCAGCTCATGAAGGAGTACCTCGACCTTTTGATCCTGAAAAGGGAGAAGCCGCGCGAGCAAATGGAGTACATGGTGACCCGTCTCGGCGACGCTGGATCCGGTCCAAGGGACCTTATTGACGTTCACCTGGAAGCTCTTGATCGAGCTTCGCACGGTCACACCCATGAGCGCACAAGATTTCTTATCGTTGAAGGACGGCTTCTTGCATTAGAGATGATGGGATTACTCGTGGACTACTACCGAACTGGAAGCCGAAGGCAGAGAACCTGGCAGGGACAATTATGAAATACAGACTAAGACTCTATATCACTGGGCGTACGATTAACTCGCAGACGGCTATCGATAATTTGAGGCAAATTTGCGAGACGGACCTCAAGGGTAACTATAGAATTGAGGTCATCGACGTATTGGAACATCCGCTACTGGCGGAAGACGAGAAGATTCTTGCAACACCTACTCTGGTTAAACAATTGCCGGAGCCGGTGCGCAAAATCATTGGCGATCTCAGCGACAGGGAAAAGGTTTTGTTGGGTTTAGATTTAATTAGCTCGACGATCAATTAAGAAAGGCTCAAAACATGAATAGTGCATCAACAAGATATGACTTGCCAAGGCTCATAACGGGCATTCCTGGTTTCGACCAAATAACGAATGGTGGACTGCCAGAAGGACGATCAACACTTATCGCTGGAACGGCGGGAAGCGGAAAGACCGTCTTTGCAATTCAGTTCCTCCTGATTGGAATTCGCGACTTTGACCAACCTGGCGTCTTCGTCACCTTTGAAGAAGCCCCAGTCGACCTGGTTCAGAATGTTCGGTCGTTCGGGTGGAATCTGGATGAACTCATCAAGCAGAAGAAGTTCGCGATCGTCGACGCGACCCCGGAGCCAGGTGAGGAAACGCTTCAGACGGGCAACTTTGATCTAGCTGCTCTGATGGCTCGAATCGAGCATGCGATCCGCGAAGTTGGAGCAAAGAGAGTGGTGCTTGACGCGGTCGGTGCGTTGTTCCCCCAATTCAGCGATTCGAACCTGATTCGTCGTGAACTTCATCGAATCGCCGGTGGACTCCGCAAGCTAAAGATGACCACGATGATTACCATGGAGCGAACGGAGGAAGATGGCCCTGTCGGCCGGTTCGGTGTCGAGGAGTTTGTAGCCGATAACGTCATCCTTTCTCGCAACCGTCTTGAGCATGAAAAGCGCCGTCGAACGCTGGAGGTTCTGAAGTTCCGCGGCGCGATCCACCAAAAAGGCGAATATCCGTTCACGATCGATCAAAAGGATGGCGTCACCATCATTCCGCTTTCGGCCACCGAGCTTAAGCAAAAGTCTTCGGACATTCGAGTGTCTTCGGGTGTGCCGGAACTAGACCGGATGTGCGGAGGCGGCATGTACCGCGACTCCATCATTCTAGTCAGCGGCGCGACCGGTACAGGCAAGACTCTGACCGTGACCCAGTATGTGAAGGCGGCCATCGAGGCCAACGAACGAGCCTTGCTTTTCGCGGCAGAAGAGAGCCGCGAGCAGTTGACGCGAAACGCCACTTCGTGGGGCGTGGATTTTGAAAAGGCCCAGCAGGATGGGCTCCTGCGCATCGTGGCTCGATATCCGGAAGTCATGGGCCTGGAAGATCACCTTCTGCAGATTCGACGGGATATCGAAGAGTTCAAGCCTCACCGGGTTGCGGTTGACAGTATGTCGGCTTTCGAGCGAGTCTCGTCCATGAAGTCGTTCCGTGAGTTCGTCATCGGTCTGACGGGGCACATCAAACAGTTGGAGATTACGGGGCTTTTCACCAATACGACCTCGATGTTGATCGGCGGCGAATCGATTACGGAGACCCACATCTCGACAATTACCGACACGATCATCCTCCTGCGATACGTGGAACTCCAAGGTGAGATGCGTCGAGGTCTGACGGTCCTCAAGATGCGGGGAACCTGGCACGAAAAGAACATTCGAGAATACGTGATCGATGGCGACGGAATGCACATCAAAGACGCCTTCCAGGGTGTCAACGGCATCATCAGCGGGACGCCGACTTACAGCTATCGCGACGAGCGTCAGCACTTGGCGACTATGTTCCCGCCGGAAGGAAGCGATGTGCCGTGATCTCGTCTTCCGTTTATCGAGTGCTCCTGGTCGAGGATAATCCAGGAGATGCGGACCTCGCTCGCGAGGGGCTGGCCGACATCACAAGTTGCTCGTTTGAGACTCGCCATGTCGTCAGCCTTCGTGATGCGCTTCAGGCCCTGAGTAAGGAGAAGGTCGATGCCGTCGTGCTCGATCTGAACCTTCCCGATTCTCAGGGTTTGGAAACTTTGCGCGCCATTCAGCGTCATGGTGAGGACTCGGCGATCGTCGTTCTTTCCGGTGCTGCCACCCACGACATGGTGATCGAAACCTTGCGGACGGGAGCCATGGACTTTGTCGATAAGAATGCGGCACCCGCCCAACTGATCGGGCGTGCTGTGGTTAGTGCGCTCCGGCGAAATGAGGCGTTTGAGCTGCATCGACAAACAGAACGACTGGTCTCGGTCAACCCAGACGCAATGCTGGTTGTCGACTCCAAGAATGTTGTTCAATTTGTCAACGAAGCCGCCTTGACGCTCTTCGGAAAAGAACGGCATGAACTTGTGGGGCAAACACTGTTCTTCTCGGTGCGGGAAGGGCGGACAACGGAGATCGAGGTTATTTCGAAGCGGGAGACACGGTTCGGAGAAATGAACGTGGTCGATATTTCCTGGAACGGTGCTCCGGCGATTTTGGCGAGTGTTCGCGATGTGACCCGACAAAGAATTCTCACCTCTCAGCTCCAGCAGTCGCAAAAGCTTCAGGCGCTCGGCACGCTTGCTGCCGGCATTGCCCACGATCTCAACAATATTCTGAACGTCGTGGTTGGCAACGCCCAACTAGCCAAGATGCAATCCGATATGGGGCAGAGCACGGAAGACACGATCGCCAGCGTCGTCGACGCGGGCAACAAAGGGCGGGAATTTGTAAGCCGAATTCTGGACTTTACGCGAAAGCGGCAATCCAGCCTTGGAGCGGTCGATCTTGAAGCGACAGTGAACGAAGTGGCCAATCTCGTTCGCACGGGTGTGCCGTTGGCGGTCAAGCTGAATGTGCGGTGTGAAGAGAAGTTGCCCAAGATTTACGCTGATCCAGTGCAGATTAATCAGGTTATTTTGAATTTGTGTTCGAATGCGGTTCAAGCGATTGGGGATGCTCCGGGGCAGGTCGATTTGGTTTGTGAATTGGTTTCGATGGGGGCCGAAGAGCGTTCTGAGCTTTTTGGCGTCTCCGAGGGTCCGTTGGTGCGGCTGACGGTCAAGGATACGGGCGCCGGAATGAGCAAGGAAGTTCAGGAGCAGATTTTTAATCCATTCTTTACGACCAAGGTGCAGGGGCGCGGGACTGGACTTGGGTTGGCGATCGTTCACAACATCATGGAAAATCATGGTGGGGCGATTACGGTGCAGAGCGAGCTTGGTAAAGGCACCGCCTTCAAGCTGTATTTCCGGCTGGTGACCGACCTGGCCGATCTCGATACAATCGAGGGCCGGTCGATGCCGATGGGCACGGCACAGAGAGTCGTTTATGTGGACGATGATGAAGCCCTTGCCCGAATCGTGCGGAATCAACTGCGGTTGCTCGGATACGAAATCATGGCGTTTACCAACTCTCAAGACTGCCTGGACTATGTTCGAGTCAAGAACGACGAGGTGGACCTTCTGATTGCAGACTATTCAATGCCGTATCTCGACGGTATTTCGTTGATTCGCGAGGTGCTGTTGGTTCGACCGGACCTTCCGGCCGTTTTGGCGTCTAGCGTGGTTCGACCCGAGGATATTGAAGCTGCCAAGGAAGTCGGCGCCATTGATTGCGTGTGTAAGCCATTCACGATTGAAGAAATGGCGGATAGCATGGCAAAAATATTTGAATTGGTTGAAGCTAGAAATGCCGTTCGGGGCTAAATTGGAAGTCGAGTCGGCTCGGTGAATTCGAGCCGATTTCCCCATGGGTCGTGACAGTAGAAGCGGCGGATGTCAGGCCGAGTCGTGTCCCATTCACAGTCGATTCCCGCTCGTAATAGACGGTCGTGCAAGGCATCGATGTTTTGGCAACAGAAGGCGGGATGGGCTTTGGGGGCTGGACGGAAGTCTTTTTGGACGCCAATATGGATTTGGGTCGGGCCGAGTTGGAACCAGCATCCGCCACGTGCCCTAAGTTCCTCTGGCTTTTCGATTTCTGGGAGGCCGAGGAGGTGACCGAAGAACTTTCTAGCCGCGTCTTCACAACCCTCGGGGGCAGCGAGTTGGACATGGTCTATGTCGTCGATGAAAGGCGTCATTTCTTGCGGCCAAAGACGTCCTTGATCGCGTCGAGGTAGGCCATTTTGTGTTCGGTGTCGGGTTCGAGGTAGCTGCCTTCGGTCCACTCGTTCCAGCAATTGATGTTGAGGATCGGCAGGCTCTTCGGGTTGGCGAGAAGGCGCTTCTTGGTCATTTCGAGGGCGGTTTTGAAGTTCTCCGGCGTGTTGTTGGCGATGGTGTTGGTGAATGGGTAGCCGTAGTTGCCAAAGTCTTGCGACTGGTCGGCGCGCGGGCTGGGGTCCCAGCCGACGGTGACGTTCGGAATGTACGGCACGTCGAAGGTCTTTTCGGCGTTGGTCCAGTAATCCATGTACCGGTCGCGGACGTAGTTGTAGTCGGTTTTTTGTTCGGGCAGGCCAGAATGGTGGACCCACACGTAGGAGGTCACCGAGTCGAAACCGAGTTCGCGGACGAGCTGACCAGAGTTCATCGTGGTCTTCTCGCCGGGCAAGATGACATGCTCCCAGACGACGGCGTTAAGATGGAGGCCAGGTAGACCAGCGGCGCGAGCTCGGGCGCGGAAATCGTCCAGAGCGGATCGGGTGGCGGCGAGGCTTCCAAAGCTCTTGATCAGGTTATTGAGGTCGTAAAACGACAGGTACGGCTTGCCGTCGATGCGCCAATAGTTCTTCTTCGAGAAGTACTTTTTGATGAGCATGTCGGTGATCTCGTGGAACTTCTCGGGGGTCACCTGGCCGGGGTAAAGCAGGGGTGGCGGCGCTCCGCGGTGGTACGGGTGAATGTCGTACCAATCGTGGTTGGCCCACATGAAGGCGAACTTGAGGCGGCCATTGTTTTTGGCCTTGAGGAAACCCTTGTCGATGGTGTCTTCGAGGAACGGACCGTCGTTGTAGTAGTACCAATCGAAGATGAAGGCGTCGACGCCGTGGTCCGATGCGGCGGCGATTTTCTGGGCCATCGCTTTGGGGTCGGACTCGTCGGTGTAGCCCCAGAGCGGAACTTTCGGCTGGTCGTGGCCCGGAAATCTTGGCTTGGCGTTCTTGATCAACTCCCACTCGGACCAAGTGGGGCCTTTGGTTTTGGCGTTGCGAGAGTCGCCCGGGTGGTAGTTGCCAAAGTAGTAGGCGGCGACGGTGATGGGAGGAACTTTGGGCGCGGCCGCGAGCGAGGCGTTCATGAGGCATCCGAGAAGCAGACCGAGCATGGGGAGATTTTACTTTCAGTTCTCGCCAGTCCGGGGTGGACCGGCGAGAACTGGGGTCGATTACTTCGAGACGGCAGCGATGCCCGCGTCGGCGTAACGGTCACCACCATCGTCGTGGACGTGGACGGCGATGACGTTTCCGGTCGCCTTGAGACTAGCGATGACCGTCTTCGGCAGTTGGTAAGTGTCGTATCCAGCGGCACCGGGAGCATGGACGGCGAGGACGCCATTGATGTACACCTCGGCGCCGTCGTCGTGAGCCAAGATCAGGCGGACATTCTCAGCCGAAACCTTGCCGAGGTCGAAGGTCGTGCGCATCCAAATGTCCTTGGTCTTCCACGGCGTGCGGATCTGCCCGCCGCGGTTGTCACCCTCGCCAAACCCGGCCGGAGCGACGTTCCAATTGGAATCATCGAAGACTGCGTTCGACCAACCGTCGCCCGGAGTGGCGTCCACGTAGCGCCAGTCCACCGCCTTTTGGGTCGAGATGGGGAGGATCGGCGTGAGCTTTGGCGGGACCGGGAGTTTGGCCCAGTCCTTGGCCGTATCCTTGTCGCGCGCGGCGTACTTCTTCCAGAACGGCGTGTCGAGCATCTTGATGAAGACGCCGCCGAC
This sequence comes from Armatimonadota bacterium, assembly GCA_016125185.1. Lineage (NCBI taxonomy): Bacteria > Bacillati > Armatimonadota > Armatimonadota bacterium. The sequence goes on from WGMG01000011.1 coordinate 52,580, forward strand.
GACGGATCGAGCCTGGAAGCCTTGCTGCTTGGCGTTGACGGTGTCGTACCAGTCGGACATCGGATTTCGGTCGGGCGTTTCGTTCAGGAACGCGATGACGGGGTCGAGAATCGTCTCGAAGTCGTCGCGCTTGCCGGTGAGGGTCGCGGTCCAGATTTCCCAGTCCAGCTTGGTGTAGTCGCGTCGGTTATCGAGCGGCAGGCCGTAGCCGTGCATCTTCGTTCGGTAGTACGCCATCTCTTCGGTGGCGACGGAACTCGGGAAGAGATTGAGGCCCAGCAGGCGGTCCCAAACCAGGTTGTACTTTTGGCTCCAGGTGTTGGGCTGGTCGAAGGCGAGGCGGTAGTGGTCGCCTTCCTTCGCTTCCTTCACCCATCGATCGGCAAACTCCTTGGCCAGCTTGTGGTAGGTGGCGGCTTCCGACTTCTTGCCGAGCTTATCGGCGAGGTACGCAAAGCTATCCAGGCCGACGATGGCCTTGATCGACAGGTTGACATTGTGGCCGAGGTGACCGGCGAAGTCGTCGGTGCAAAGCTGACGCTCGGGGTCGAAGCCCTTGCTAGCCAGATACTTGGCCCAGCGCGTGAGCACCGGCCAGTACTTGGCCGAGTATTCGGCGTTGCCCTCGACCTTGGCGAGCGCGGCTAAGAGAATAATCATGTTGCCCGTCTCTTCGACCGGCATTTGGTTGTCTTCGGTGAACTCACCGCCGCCGTACACCTGGCCGTTGGCCTTGGGGTAGGTGCCCATGTCGTGCGGGGCGAAGGGGAATTTCCAGCGTGGCGACGAGGCGTATTCCATCAGCGGCGTGAGCGACGCCTTCGTGAGGGTCGGGCTGAAGAAGAGCATCTGCGGCGCGGCGGGGTAGAGGACGTCGACGGTGGCGATACAGCCGTTGCTGAAGTTCTCCTTGCTGAACATCAACGGCTGTCCGTTGGCGTCGGCGACGACCTTTTGCGCGGCGAAGCTCTGGCGATAGGCAAGGCTGCCGAGGCGGCCGTAGTTTTCGCCACCGGTTTTGACGAGATCGGCCAGCAGTTGGCTGTCGAACTTCTCGCACTTGGAGACGTTGGCGGCGTATTCCTGCTCGGCGAGCGCCATCATTCGGTTGCCATCGAGGCCGTTTCGACGCCAGTAGGGACGCAGATTGTTCTGCATCAACTGGATGCTGTATTCGTCGTCGTAGCCGAAGACGATGTGGCTAGTCTTGCGGTTCTTGCCGATGGTGCCCATCGAAAGGGAAATGGCGGCGAGCGGAGCCTTTCCGGCGTTGGTTGGCTTGGACGGCTCGGTTTTGCCGACCATGCCGGTTTCAGCGAACGACTTGGCGGGAGCGGCGGCGATGGCGGCGTCACCGGAGGTGCCGATGAGTAGGTGGCCCCAGTCGATGCGCAGATTGTCTCCGCGCTTCTGCAGGGTGGGTTGATCGACGCTCGAGATGCGAAGCAGGTTGAGTTTGCCGACTTGGGTCTTGCTCCATTCGACTTGCTGGCTGGGCTCGTTAACAGCGATGACCGGACTGGCATCGAAGTAGACCGAAACCTTGTGCGACGCGCCGTCGAGAGATCGGACGGTCCAGGAGATGTAGCTGGCGGGACGGGAGAAAAGGTCGAGGTCGTCGGGCAGCATTGGGGTTGTGAACTTGAGCAGGACCTCGATGCCTCCGCCTTCGAAGCGATAGACGGTGCGAGTGGGATAGACGCCGACGCTGGTTTGCGTCATCGCCGGGAGATCAGCGGGAGCCGCGCCCATGATTCGGAACGCCTTGCCATCGACGCGAACCATACTGCGGATGGGTTGCGGAGTTCCGGTCCAGTGGCTCACCGGCCCATCGGTCAGGGCGTCGGTGCGCGACCAGAGGCTGAAGTACGGATCGTGGGTCACGAGGGGAACGGCCGGGGGGCGGAACCCATTTTGCGAAAGCGAGGCGGCGACGAGCGCAGTTGCGATATTCAGCATGATGATCTTGGGTGGAGCTAGGCCCGCGATGGGTCGATCGAGTTCGACCGATTCGATGATATCCGACCTGGAGTCAGAGTCGAACCTTAGCGGCAAAGCCAAAATATGTTTTGAACATATTTTGAAATGTCCAATTCTCTCAGACCTTTGCTACCACGGGTAATCGTTCCCTTCGTAGTCGCGAAGGGCCAGTTCAGGACTTCGGTCGGGGTCGAGGAAATAGTTGAGCGCGAAGGTCGCTCCTTCTTCGGGTTCGTAGCGGGCTTGATCGTTTCGCTCTCCGGACATATAGGTCTTTAGCCAGCCCGGGTGGTAGAGCCGCAGGTCGAAGCCTTGGGGGCCGAGGTCGTTGGACATATTCTTGACGGCCATATTGAGGGCGGCTTTGGACATGCAGTAGCCGAACCAGCCGGTGCGGGCGCTGGCGCCGATGCTTCCGGCTTCGGACGAGACGAAGCAGAGCCGCTTGGCCCGGCCCTGGTCGAGAAGGGGAAGAAAGGCGTGGACGAGGCGCAGGGCGCCGATGGCGTTGACGTTGAATTCGTCGGCCATGTTGCCGAAGTTCTGCTCCTGACGGATGGTTTGAAGTTGGTGGGAGCGATTGATGGCGGCGTTAGAGATGAGGAGGTCGATATGGTCGACCTTCGTTGCGGCGACCATTGCGGCGGCTTGGACGGACTCGTCGGAACCGACATCGAGGGTGAGCAGATGGCAAGTGTCGGGATATTGCTTGGCCAGGTCGTCGAGATCAGGCCAATCCATGTGCTTTCCGGCGAGGACGATCCACCCTTTCTCCAGCAGTTGGCGGGTGATGGCGAGTCCGAGTCCGCGGTCGGCTCCGGTGACGAGTGCGACGTTTTCCATCCGCCTTTCAGCGTAGCCGATGTGGGTAGCCTGATGGGGTGATCGATCGACGCGGATTTCTGGTGGGAGCGGCGGGACTCGCCGTTCGTCCGTGGCAGTTTTTGGACGCGGCGGGGCCGACCGTCCGGGTGGAGCAGGGGACGCTTTTGGGCCGGGACGAGCGGGGATTGCGGGTGTTTCGTGGCATTCCGTTTGCCCGTCCCCCACTTCGATTTCGAGCGCCGGAGCCGCCTGCGCAGTGGTTTGGGGCCCGGCGTGCGTTCGACAATGCTCCAGCCGCAATGCAGTCGGGTCAGGGGGATTCGGAAGACTGTCTGTACCTGAATATTTGGGCCCCGAAAGGTGAAGGGCCATTTCCGGTTTACGTCTGGATTCACGGCGGAGGCAATGTTGGCGGTGGGACCAACGGCCAGAGCGGGGCTTCGTTTGCCCGCGACGGCGTCATCGTCGTGACGGTGGCTTACAGGCTGGGAGCCTTTGGGTATCTGAAGCTCGATGATCTGCTGGGGCCGGAGTACGCGGGGAGCGGGGCGAACGGCATTCGCGATTTGATTGCGGCTCTGCGCTGGGTTCAGCGGAATATTGCCGCGTTTGGCGGCGATCCCGGTTCGGTGACGATCGGCGGGCAGTCGGCGGGGGCCAAGAATGTGGCGGCGTTGGTCGCTGCGCCGGAAGCGAAGGGGCTGTTTGCGAGGGCGATCATGGAGAGCGGGAGCGGGCACACGGTGCATACCCCCGCCCAGGCGTCGGACGTGACGCGGGCGTTGCTGGCGGCTCTCAATCTGCAAGAAAAGGATGCTGAGCGGCTGCTGTCGCTGTCGGCGAAAGAGCTTTTGGATGGTCAGCATCGGTTGCTGGACCACTATCCGCACAACTATCCGTTTCGACCAGCGACCGGGAACTCGGTTCTGTCGAAGCGGCCGGTCGACTTGGTGGACAACCGCATTCCGCTCTTGATTGGGACGAATCGCGACGAAGGGCTGTCGTTTATGGATCGATCGAGCGTGGATCGGCCGGTCGAATCGCGCGCGACCTCGAACATTCCGTTCTCGGCGGTGCCGGAGTTGGAGGCGAGATACAACAGGGCCTTTGCCTCGCTGAGTTCGCTGGAGCGGCGGATTCGGCTGATTTCGGCGGAAGAGTATTGGATGCCCAGCGTTCGATTTGCCGAGGCGCATTCGCACCGAGGCGGGAAGACGTGGATGTACCGGTTTGACCACACCAACCAGGAAGGCCACGTGATGCACGGGGCGGAACTGGATTTCGCCTGGAACCACCATGAAGGGTGGTCGATGCACGAGATTTGGGTGGACTTTATGCACGGGCGTGAGCATTCGGGCTGGCCACAGTACGACGGTCGAGATCGGAAGACCATGATCTTTGGTCAGGACGGCGGAATGTCCGTGGTGGAGGACCCGCGCGGCGACGAGCGGAGGCTGTGGGACGGCATTTTGTCGTAATGGGTGAACTGGTATCCTTCGGCGATGACTCTCGCTGAAATTCGCCACGACCTGCACGCCCACCCTCAGGTTCGATTTGAGGAGGTTTTTGCCTCGGAACTGGTTCAACGCGAACTGACGGCGCTTGGAATCGAGTTTAAGGCGGGCCTGGCGAGAGGGACCGGCGTGTTGGGCTATCTTCCGGCCACGACCGACCCAGCGACGGCACCGACCATCGCCTTGCGGGCGGACATGGACGCCCTGCCGATCCATGAAGACACCGGCTTGCCGTATGCGTCCACGATTCCGAATCGGATGCACGCCTGTGGGCACGACGGTCACACCACGATCCTGATAGGGGCGGCGCGTGAGTTGGCGGCGAAGACCCACCGGCCGAACAACATTCTCTTCGTGTTTCAACCGGCGGAAGAGGGCGGCGGAGGCGGAAACCTGATGGTTCAAGACGGGTGTCTGAACGGCTCGGTGCTCGGCAAGAGGGCCGATTTTATGTTCGGTTTGCATGGGTGGTCGACGGTCAAGCTGGGCCACGTGGCGACCCGGGTTGGTTCGCTGATGGCTTCGACCGACGACATGATGGTCGAGTTTCATGGTCAGGGCGGGCATGCGGCGGCACCAGACACGACGAAGGATCCGGTTGTGGCGATCGCCCACTTGGTGACGGCGTTACAGTCGATTGTGGCGCGCAATGTGGACCCGTTCGCGAATGGCGTGGTGACAGTCGGCCAGGTACACGGAGGGACGACGCACAACATCATTCCGATGTCGGCGTGGCTTCAGGGCACGATTCGGGCGATGAACGACGAGGTGCGCGATCGACTTTGTGAGCGAGTTCGGACGATCGCTCAGGGCATCGCGGACGCCTTTGAGATGAAGGCCGAAATCAAGGTCGAGCGAGGTTATCCGGTGGTGGTCAATGACGGAAAGGCGGTCGAGCGGTTCTTGCGGGTCGCACGAAATGAGCTTGGCGACGAGTTTGTTTCCGACGACGCGAAGCCGACCATGGGTGGAGAAGACTTTGCCTATTACGGGGCCGAATGTCCGAGTTGTTTCTATCAGTTGGGGCTCATCCCCGAAGGACGGGATGACTACGCAAGCGTCCATACGCCTTACTTCGACTTCAACGACGATGCGATCGCGGTTGGGGTCAAGCTGATGACTGGCCTGGCGCTCTCGACCGAGTAGGCGTGGAATACTCTCTTTAGAGGGTCGTCGAATGGAAAATGAGCAAGAACAGCCGCTTTTGCCGTGCCCGTCGCCGTGCGTCAAGCACTGTGGAATCGACGAGTCGCTGATCTGTTCCGGTTGCTATCGGACGGGGCGAGAGGTTGCGGCGTGGCCGAAGATGACGGACCAGGAACGATGGGATTTGTTGCTGGAACTGGATCGGCGGCGGGCCTCAGATTCCTAGCTCGATAACGACTTCGCCGTTCTTGATTTGGAGCGACTTCAGTCGGCGGCGGATTGCGAGCGCTTTTGTATCGCCTTGTCGGAGTCGGTAGATCGGGTTGCGCGAAACGTAGGTTTCGATGCCCTGGGCCAGTATCTGGCTTGCGGCGGTGCGGTAGCGATCGGGCATGCCTCCGAAATCGACTTGGGAGATGAGGGCCCGGGGATGATCGAGGAAGAGTTCTCCCATGTCAGCTTGGTAGCGCAGGTTTCCGGTCGCCGAAACGCGCGCGTGAAGGGAAGATGTGCCAATGGCGGAGGCGTCGGCGGTCACGGCCATTGACACCAGATCGGTGGCTGGGTCGATCGAAATGGTGGGCTGGTCCAGGCGATATCGATAGAGCGTTTCGTTGCGCTCGACCGGGAATTGGTGGGCGACATCGGCTTGAATTTCCGCCGGAGTTAGGCGGATGGTTCGATGCAGAATGAGGCGGAGACCGACGACCGCAAGCATGAGGAGCAGAACTCCCACGACCAGCGCTCGACGTCGATTCCTCATGGCATTCCTAGCGTAACACGCTTTCGACGAATTGGAGTTCGCAAGACAATCGTTTGACTGGTGCGGATGGGCGTATAATGACCCATCGAAACGGCACGATGGTAAGGCTCAAAGACGTTGCTTATCTGGCCGGATACGACATTTCGACCGTATCCAAAGTTCTTCAAGGCGGGAAAATTCACGCCTCAGAAGAGGCTCGACAGCGCATTTTGAAGGCCGCGGACGAGCTGGGATACCGACCAAATTTGGCGGCGCGAGCCCTGCGCACCCGGCGTTCTGGCGCGATCGTCATGGCGTTTCCGAAGTTTGGCGATCCAGTTCATCCGGCGCTGACACAAGGGGCGGAAGAGGCGGCGAACCGCTTGGGGCAAGCATTCCTGGTTTACAAATATCCCGAGCCGGTGGCGACGGAAGCGTTATTGAATCTGGTTTTGCAGGGGCGGGCGGACGGGATCATCGTCTCGGACGACCTGCCCGAAGAGCAGTTTTTGCCGAAGGCGGCGGGGAGCAAGATTCCGATTGTAACCCTGAATCGGCAGGCGGGGGAGGTTGTTCCCTCGGTCGTGTTGGACGACGAAGAAGGATTTACGGTACAGGCCAGCTATCTGCTGGGGCTGGGGCACTCGCAGATCGCGTTTGTGGCCGTTCATCCCGAGAGTCAGACTTCGCAGTTCTGCATGGCGGCGTTCTTGGAGACGTGCGCGGCGGCCGGGCATCCAGTACCGGAGGATCGAATTTTGTCGTGCTTGTACGACGGAAGCGACGTTCAGCCAGTGATTCGGGCGATTTTGGGAATGAACCCACGTCCGACCGCGATTGCGACGGCAAGCTTGGTGACGGCGATGCGGATCATTCAAGGACTGGTGGAATCGGGAATCAAGGTTCCGCAGGAGATGAGCGTGATTGGCTACCACGATTCCCCAATGGGCGAGTGGAGTACGCCACAGACCACAACTATTCGAATGCCGAGCGTAGAGCAAGGGGCTCGGTCGGTGGAGAGATTGTGTGCACTGATCGCGGGCGAGCCAGGCGACATGCAAGAAATCGTCAGCACGCCAATCATGGTGGTCGAGCGTGGGTCCTGCAGTCGAGTCACGAAGCGCTAAAGCAAAACGGACTTCCTGGAGGGAGGAAGTCCGAAAATTGCATTAGTATCGTTTGAAACTAATTCCCGTTATTGGCGGCAGGAGGAGTATTCCCGTTAGCGGTGGTACCCCGCGCCATTCCAATATTCTGTGGCCGCGTTGGCGGCGCTTTCACGATATGTTCGCCTTCGCACCCGGCGAGGATGCCGCCGAAGACGGCGGCAAGGAGAGCGAAGGCGAGAGTTCGTTTCACTAGTTGCAGGCCCATCCGGTGTTGCCGTTCGGGCACCATGCGGAGCCTTGCTTGGCGGCGAGACCCTTGAATGCCGTCGACTTTGCGTGGCCGTCGGCGTAGGTGACGTTGATCGTCGACTTGTTGTGCCGACCGGTCTGGAGGTCGCCCTTCATTTGCGGGAAGGAGTTCCATGAGACGTTGTAGAGGCTACAATCGACGCCCTGAGCATCGGGGCCGGAGGTCGGTCCGTTGGGGCATGCACCAGCAACGTAATCGAGCCCACCGTAGGCACCTGGCTGAACCATGTTGTACTGGTAGAGGACCACGTTTCCGCCATTGATGACCAGGACTTTATCGGCGACGCCATCGATTGCGGTGGTGCTGAGCGGCCAAGAGTGATTGGGATCGAAGATCGGCACACCCATGAGGTTCCAGTTGACGCCGTAGTTGCCGAGGCCGGGGTTGCCGTTAGAGTTCGGCGAGTTCGGGCTTCGGAAGATGTTGAGGCTCTTATGATAGGGCCACGTGGTTTCGCCGTAGGTCCACCAAATCTGAGTCGGGTTTTGGTCGTTATCCGAGCACCAAGTCCATGCGTGATCGGTACCGAGCATGTTGTAGTCGGGCGGAGTAGCTTGTGCTACTGGGATTGGGTCCTTGGTCATTGCCATCGGCAACAGGTCGTCGAAGTCAGTCGAGTACATCATCATCGACAGACCCATCTGCTTCATGTTGCTTAGGTCAGTGGCTTTCTTGGCCGCGACCTTTGCCTGGGCAAAGACCGGGAAGAGGATTGCAGCGAGAATGGCGATGATCGCGATGACCACCAGCAGCTCGATGAGGGTGAATGCATAAGTTCTTTTTGACATCTCTCTACCTCAGAGATTTGCCGTCGGCTTGACCCGGTCGGCTTATTTCAGTGGGAGTGTAACACTGGTTCTTAACTTTTGCGAGAGACAAAATTCGATCAATCGTTTGATTTCTCTTACACCCCTGGTTACGGCTTAATTTGAACCTGACCAAGGGTTTGCCAGCCGTCAATCTTGTCGATTTGATTGGCAAATTCGACGTCGGGAACCCGGTTGTAAGGATCGATTACGCCGAGGGCGAGACGATATTTTCCCGGCTTTGTGGCGAAAGAAACCGACCCATTTGCGCTGAAGTTTCCGGGTAGCCACTTGCGAATATCGATGGTCGAATCGGTCTGGGCGGCAACGTGGTCTTGGTCATCGAGCAGGGCGAAGCGAACGGTCCAGAGGTAGTAGAACGGGGCGACACCGTCGTTCGTTCCTTCGATTCTGAAGGCGAGATTTTTCCCGTCGATTTGAGCGAATGCTTTGGTGAGGGAAAACTGATAACCCATTGTGCGGATGAGTTGGCGGCAATTGGACTTGAACGTGTCGGACTCGATATTTTCAAGAGCTGGGCAGTAGGGACCGATCCACGTGAAGTGGACATCTTGGACGGCCTTAAGGGTGGTCGAGTATTCGTCCACCATGTACTGTTTAGACGCAAAGGGCACCATTTCGCCTCCGCGCGGATACTGCTTCCAATTCGCTCCGAGGTTGTGGGCTAAGATTCCAGGCAAGAATTTCCAGTCCTCGGAACCGACGGTGTCTTGAGGAATCATGTCGTCGTGGAAGCCAAGGTTAGTGTAGGAGCCAGCGACACCGGACGGATTGCGAGCCATCAGCTTCTTGTCGGGAAAGGCCTTCGTCATGGTGTCGAGGACCTGCTTTTGAAAATCATCGGACGCGAATAACTCCGTCCGCGGCCAGGTGTGCCACTCGCCCCAGAATCCTAGGAGGCCAACTTGGATAAAGGCTACTCTGGGATTGGAGTTATACCGGGCACCCAAAGCCTTGATGAACTTGAGAAGCGCCTTCTGCAGGCGAGGATTGCTGTAGTCTGGACTTTTGCCTCCGCCGTAATCGGTGTAGGGCGTCATCTTCAGTCCAGCATCGATCAGCCATTGGGGCACTCCCGTCTTTTCGGTGGGATAGTCCATGTTGACTCGGAAGACGACAAGTTTGCCTTTTGCGGCAGGAATATCCCAAGTCTTCTTCTCCCATTCGTCGAATTTGTACACGCCGTCCTGCGGTTCTAGTTCGTTCCATTTGACGTTGAAATAAACCATCGAATAGGGTTGTTGAATCTGAGAACCTTCGCCGACGTAGGGGGCCCAGCCCTTGAGGGGATTGACGATTGGTCCGGGGGCAGGTTTGTACGTCCACTCGTAGGTGGTGCCAAGAAAATGGGCGGCGAGGAGGGCGGTAATCATGGTCTTGTCTTCATTCTAAAGGATCGCAGAGCGAGATTCAGAAATCAAACGATTGACTGTTTGATCGTTCGGAATTCGTACGATTCGAGCCTGGAAAGCGACGTATCATCGTGGGGAGCCGCGCAGAAAAATGTTGTCTTCTTTGAAATTTGCTATCCTTGGTGCCGGTGGTCGGGGCCAGATGTTCAGCGAGTGGCTGGCGAACGAATGCGGACCAGGATCGGTGGTCGCGGTCGCCGAGCCCGACCCCGTCCGACGGGCCCTCGTTTCGGATGCCCACGGTATTCCCGCTTCGCACTGCTATGAGACTTGGGAAGAGCTTTTGGCTCAGCCGAAGCTGGCCGACATTGTGATCAACACGACTCAAGATCACGCCCATATCCGCTCGGCAGTGAAAGCGATGGAAGTCGGCTACCACATGCTTTTGGAGAAGCCAATGGCGGTGTCCTTGGCCGACTGCGAGACGATCAACGACGTGCGAAAACGCACCGGCCGAATCGTCAGCGTGTGCCACAGCCTCCGCTACCATTCGGCGTTCACCGAGGTGCGAAACATCATTCAGTCAGGCGTGTTGGGCGAGGTGGTTTCGTATGATCAGCTCGAAGCAGTCGAGCACATTCATATGTCGCATTCGTTTGTGCGAGGGAACTGGGGCAACGAAGGCGCTTCGACCTTTATGCTTCTGGCGAAGAGTTGTCACGACATCGATATTCTCATGGATATGGTCGGCTCCGAGGTCACCAGCGTTTCTTCGTACGGCAAGCTGAGCTTCTTCCGCAAGGAGAATGCCCCCGAGGGAGCGCCTAAATTCTGCGTTGAGGGATGTCCGGCCTCAGAAACTTGTCCGTACGATGCGACGAAGATTTACCTGAGCGATTCTGGTTGGGCCCGATACGTCGGTTTCCATCGCTTAGCGCGTCAGCAGGCGATCGACGCCTTACGTGTTAGTAGCTACGGCAAATGCGTTTTTCAATCGGATAACGATGTGGTGGACCACCAGGTTGTGGCGCTCAATTTTGAGTCCGGTGCTACGGCGACGTTTACCATGACGGCGTTTACGCCGACAGGTGGGCGCTTCATCCGAGTACACGGCACCAAGGGCTACTTGGAAGCCAAAATCGACGAGCGAAAGCTGACCTATTGGGAGTTTTGGCGAAGCAACAAGAAGACGGAAATCGACCTTCCGAACTCGAAAGGCGCTCATGGCGGCGCAGACGCCGAAGTGATGAAGATTCTGATTCGAGCCGTCGAGCAAAACGATCCATCGCTGGTTCGAACGGATACAGAGACATCGTTAAGGACACATACGGTGGTATTTCGAGCCGAAGAATCGCGACGGACTGGGCAAACCGTTGATTTGCGGTCCCAGATCGGCGCGCACTAGCTACTTCATTAGACGGATATTTTTGATCGTGATCGGCGGTGTGAGCGACTGCTCCTTCGACGGTTGGCCCTGAATCTTCCTGACGATCTCCATGCCTTTGACCACGTGCCCGAAAGCGGCAAACCCCTGTCCGTCGGGATTGCGCTTGCCGCCGAAATCAAGTTCGGGCTGGTCGCCAATGCAGATGAAGAAGTCGGAAGTGGCGGTGTCGGCACCGTCACGGGCCATGGAGATTGTGCCGTCGAGGTGCTTCAGACCGGTTTTGTTGGTGCGCTCAAGCTTGATCGCCGGATAGTCCATCTTTTCAAACTTGGGATTCACTCCGCCCTGGATCACCTCGATCTTGATCTTCTTGTCGGGTTGGTTGTCCATGGTCACGGTGCGGTGGAAACGAGCGTCCTTGTAGCGACCGGCATCGACGTAGCGGAGAAAGTTCTTGGTGGTGACTGGGGCCTTGTCCGGTTCCAGTTCAACCGTGATGTCGCCAAGCGTAGTTTCGATGACGACCTTTGGCTTCGCCGACGGGAGTGCGAATGGGACCAGCAAGAGGCCGAGCAAAAGCCATTTCATAATCGTAGTTTAACGCTTCGGGCGAAGCAAGATGAAGGGGAAGTAGACTTGCGGCATGAATCGTTTGCAGATTGGCACCTCGGGCGTCGAGGCGTCGGAAATCTCCATCGGCTGTATGCGGATTGGCGGCATGGAGCCGTCTGCGATCGACGAATTGATCCGCTCGTCACTGGACTTGGGAATCGACTTCTTCGACCACGCTGACATCTACGGCGGCGGCAAGTGTGAGGAGGTCTTCGCGGCTTCGGTGAAGCGCCTGGGCCTGGACCGAAGCAAGATCATTCTGCAAAGCAAGTGCGGCATCCGCAAGGGATTTTTCGACTTCTCGAAGGAGCACATTTTGACGTCGGTGGACGGAATTCTGAAGCGGCTCGATACCGACTACCTCGACATTCTGCTCCTGCACCGACCGGATACGTTGATCGAGCCGGAAGAGGTCGCCGAGGCGTTCGAGACCGTCTCCAAAGCCGGAAAGGTGAAGAATTTCGGCGTCAGCAATTTCAACCCACAGCAGGTCGAACTGCTGCAGGCGTCGCTTCCGATGAAGCTCCACGTCAACCAGCTTCAGCTCAGCGTGATGCACACGGGCATGATCGACCAGGGCTTGACGGTGAACATGAAGCATGAGAACTCGGTGGACCGCGATGGCGGCATCCTCGACTACTGCCGACTGAAGAAGATCACGATTCAGCCGTGGTCGCCATTCCAATTCGGCTTCTTCGAGGGCGTGTTCGTGGATAATCCCAAGTTTCCTGAGTTGAACAAGGTGCTCGATACGCTTTCGACCGAATACGGCGTGACGAAGACGGGAATGGCGATCGCATGGCTCCAGCGGCATCCGGCGAAGATGCAGACGGTCTTGGGAACGACGAAGCCGAGCCGAGTGAAGGAAGTTGCCGACGCGTGCAAGATCGACCTTTCGCGTCCGCACTGGTACGAGATCTACCGCGCGGCGGGCAATATTCTGCCGTAGTCGGTAATCTGGCCGAATGGTGCTCAGCATTCTGCTTGCCGGAACAATGGCGTTCCAAAAGCCGCAGAACTTCGTCGTGATCTTCGTCGACGACATGGGCTACGGCGACCTTAGTTGTTACGGCAATACACGCTACAAGACGCCGAACCTGGACCGCATGGCTGCCAACGGCGCGAAGTTCACCAACTTCTATGTGGGGTCGCCAGCGTGTAGTCCATCGCGCGCATCCCTGCTGACGGGGTGCTATCCCACCCGTGTGTCGGTTCCTCAGGTTCTTGGTCCCGACTGGAAAACGGGTCTTAATCCAGATGAGATCACGATTCCTCGAATGCTGAAAGCCAGTGGCTACGCCACGGCCTGCGTTGGCAAATGGCACCTGGGGGTCAAGAACCTGATGCCGACCCACCAGGGCTTCGACGAGTTCTTTGGACTACCGTATTCCGCCGACATGTGGCCCCCGAACGGCAACTGGCCCCGTCTCTTTCTGTACGAAGGTGATAAGCCACTAGAAGAGATTAAGAACCTCGACGATCAGGCGCAACTGACGCGCCGATACACCGAGCACGCCCAAGAATTCATCCGCAAAAACAAGAAGAAGCCGTTCTTTTTGTACATGACTCACTCTATGCCACACGTGCCGATTGCGGCAAGCAAACGATTCCTTGGCAAGAGCAGGGCGGGACTTTACGGCGACGTAGTTCAAGAAATCGATTGGTCGGTGGGCGAAGTTTTGAAGACGCTCAAAGAGCAAGGATTAGAGAAGAATACGCTCGTCACGTTCTCATCCGACAACGGTCCGTGGCTCCCTTATGGCGATCATGCTGGTTCGGCCGGGGGCCTGCGAGAGGGCAAGGGGACGACGTTTGAGGGTGGCTTCCGGGAACCAGGAATTTTCTACGAACCCGGATTCGTTCCCAAGGGCCTCGTCGTCAACGAAATGGCTTCCACGATGGACTATCTGCCAACTTTTGCGAAGCTGTCGGGAGCGACCTTGCCCAAGAATGAGATCGACGGGCATGATATTCGCGACCTGATCACGGGCAAGAAGGGAGCGAAGACGCCTTGGGACGCCTTCTACTACTATTGGCCAGGCGAACTGCAAGCGGTTCGGAGTGGAGATTGGAAGCTCCACGTCCCTCACAACCACCGACACCAGACGTACCCAGCCGGCACGGGCGGCAAGCCAGCGGGCGAGGTGACAGAGCACATCGGTTTGTCGCTGTTCAATATCACGAAAGACCCGGCGGAAACGACAAACGTGGCTGACCAACATCCCGAGATCGTCGAGCGCCTGTTGAAATTGATCGAGGAAGCTCGCCAGGATTTCGGCGACACGCTCACCAAAAGGGTCGGTTCGAAGGTTCGACCGCCCGGAAAGGTCGATCCTACGGGTTAGCGGACTTCACGCAACGGAACCCGACATGGCACAAGCCGGTGTCGGGCGAGGACTTCATGCGGGCGCTGGGGCGATAGCCGCGGCAGCAATCGGGAGCGCACAGGAACGAGCCGCCGCGCATGACGCGCTTCGGAACGTTGGGCTCGTCGGGGTCGGTGGATGACTTCGGACCCTGCGGATTGTCCTTCGGCGAACGCTTGTAGTAGTCGGGTTGGTACCAGTCGGAAGTCCATTCCCACACGTTTCCGGCCATGTCGTACAGGCCGATGGGCGACGGCGGGAAGCTTTCGACGGGGGCCGTCTCCTTGTAGCCGTCGGTGTCGTCGTTCTTTTCGGGGAACTGCCCTTGCCAAATGTTGGCTTGTGGCTTCTTGTCGTCGTAGTCTTGGTCGCCCCAAACGTATTCGGACGGCTTGCCCTCGGAGCGGGCGGCATACTCCCATTCGGCTTCGGTCGGGAGTTGCTTACCCGCCCATTTGGCGTAGGCGACGGCATCGTCCCAACTAACTTGGACCACCGGGTACTCATCCTTGCCTTTGATCGAAGTTTCGGGACCGTAGGGATGCTGCCAGTTGGCGCCCGGCATGTACGTCCAGCCTTTGCCTTCGACGAAGATTCCCGCGCCGGGTTTGAGGTCTTGGGGATCGACGCCGGGAAAATCTTTGGGGTCGGGTTGCCGCTCGGCGGTGGTCACGTAGTGGGTGGCCGAGACGAACTTGGCGAACTGTCCGTTAGTGACCTCGTGCGGGTCGATGTAGAACGAGTTGACGCTGACCGTGTGAATAGGCAGTTCGTCGCTGAGGCCGCTTTCGGAACCCATTTTGAAGGTTCCGCCCTTGATCAAGATCATCTCATCGCTGATCGTGGGCTTGGTGGCGGTGGGGAGAGCGGGAGCGGCGGTTGTTGGCGCCGACGAGCAACCGGCCAGGGCTAACCCAAAAAACAGCCATTGAGTTAGAATTGGCTTTGATGCTGGGATTGATCTCGCTCCTCGTAGCTGCACGGACTTCTGTCAGTATACAGGCACCCAGGCCGAACGTCGTTTTCTTCCTGGTCGACGACTTGGGCTGGCAGGACACGTCGCTGTCGTTCGGATTGCGGGAAAAGCTGGTAGGGCGACATTTTCGAACGCCCAACGTGGAGGCACTGGCCAAACGTGGGGTGCAAGTCAATCAAGCCTATGCCGCCGCGCCGGTGTGCACTCCATCCCGCGTGACGCTCTTGAGCGGCATCAACCCGGCCCGAAACCACATCACCAATTGGGTTTACGACGGTCGCGATACCGATGGACCCGACCCGACAATCACCTTACCTGACTGGCGAGCGATCGGTTTTCAGCCCGGCGACGCCACGACATTGCCGCAGGTCTTCCACGACTCGGGCTACTACACGGTCGAGATCGGGAAGGCCCATTTTGGCGCGTGGCATACAAAGGGCGAACGCCCGACCAACCTCGGTTTTGATCGTTCAATTGCGGGTTCGGCGGCGGGCAACCCCAACAGCTATTACGGTCTCGATAACTTTGCGCGGAAGAAAAAGAATCCCAACGATCCTCCGGCATTGGATGATATTCAGGAGCTCGACGCCTACCACGGCAAAGACATCTATCTGACCGAGGCTTTGACGGCCGAGGCGGTGAAGGAAATCCATCGCTCGGCGGAGATGAAGAAGCCGCTCTTTCTTTGGTTTGCTACCTACGCGGTACACGCGCCGATCCAGGCGAACAAGAAATACCTGAGCCATTACAAGGGCATGGACCCCACCGAGGCGGCCTACGCGACAATGGTCGAATCGTACGATGTGGCGCTCGGCCAGCTTGTCTCCACATTGAAGAAGATGGGCGAACTCGACAACACGATCATCGTCTTCACGAGCGACAATGGCGGGCTCTCGGTTTCCCAGCGGGGCGGATATCCGAACCTCCACAACCTTCCGCTTCGGAGCGGAAAAGGCTCGGCGTATGAGGGCGGAACGCGGGTGCCGCTCGTGTTTGCCGGGCCGGGAATTCCGGCGGGCAAGGTGCTGGCGAAGACCTTCATCACGTCGGAAGACTTGTTTGCCACCATGCCCGATCTGGCCGGAATCCGGGCCAATGCGCCGGACGGCTATTCCTTCAAGACCGAAGTGACCCAGGGCAAGGACAGCGAGCGGGAGCAGGTGAACGTTTGGCATTTTCCGCACTATCGCGGCGGCCGGGGGCCGGGGCTCCAGCCGTTCTCGTCGATCCGCATGGGAGCCTTCAAAGCGATCTTCTTCTACCCGGATCGAAAGTGGGAGCTATACAACCTCGAAACCGACATCGGCGAGACGCGCGACCTGAGCGCCTTCAACCCCAAACAGCTCAAGATATTGGCCGACCGGCTCCTGTTGGAACTGAGGAAGATGGGCGCACAATTCCCAACCGACCCGAAGACAGGGCAACTCATCGAGCCGGTCTATTTGTAGTCTCTGATTCGATATAGACTGATCTTTTAAGCTGCGACTTCGTCCATGAAAATATTTTGTTCTATAACGAATATTTTCATATATACTGTAAGTCGTGCAAAGCCCGCGATGGCGCGAGATCGCCGATGAACTGAGTTTTGAGATATCGACTGGCAAGTATGGTCCGGGCGACCAACTGCCATCGGCGGCGGCTTTGGCCGACGCGACGGGCGTCAGTCGATTGACGGCGAATCGTGCGTTGGAAGAGCTTCAGCGGCAGGGCGCAGTGGTCCGCGATGGGCGTCGAGGAACCGTCGTCGCCCCCCGAGTAAAGCGGCGAACGGGCCGCATCGCGCTCATCGTCGACCAGATCGACCACATCCAGAACTTTCCGAGGCCGGAACTGTTAGCGGGCATTCACGACGGGTTGGGAGACGAATTCAACCTTTTGCTTTGCGATGCCAAGGCGGACCCGAAACGAGAAATCGATCTCCTCAACCAAATGGCGGAAGAGTGCGATGGGATTCTGTGCTGGTCGACGGACGGGAGCCGCGCTGGCGAGGCGATGAATCGCCTTCGAGCGAAGGGCGTTCCTCTTGTCTTGCTGGACCGCATTCCCGACGGGGCCCTTGCCGACGCGGTGGTGCCGGACAGCGTCAAGGCCACCCGAGAAGCCCTGGAATATCTCATCGCCGAAGGCCATACGCGCATCGCGCTGTTTACGTTTGACAAGCCGGACGTCTCGACCGTCGTCGAGCGGTGCTCGACGTACGAGAAAATCATGGCCGAACACGGGCTCGAAACGAACGGCTTGGTCCGCAAGTTCGCCCCCTCGCTGGAAGTTTCGGATCGGGCGTACTTCGACCAAGCGGTGTCGGATGCGCTGTTCGCGATGGCGCGCTCGGAGGACCCGGTCACGGCCGTCCTCTGCATTCAGGATCTCATGGGCTACGCGGTGCTCGCGGGGGCCGAGAACCTGGGCCTAGAGATTCCCAATCAGCTCGAAGTCGTGACGTTCAACGATTGGCCGCCGATCTGGCTTCGCCGTCCGTGGCAGGCACATCGCATCGCGATTCTGCCGGAGCAGATGGGGAGCAAAGCGATCGAGCTTTTGCGAGCGCAGATCGATGGTCAGCCGACCGAGCACGGCACCTATCGCGTTCCGGCTAAGTTCGTCGCCGTCGACGGACTGTTCAGTACAGATTCAATTCGCACTCAATCATAACCAACGAAGGTAATCCATCATGCAACGAAAAGCATTCACTCTTATCGAACTTCTCGTCGTCATCGCGATCATCGCGATCTTGGCGGCGATTCTCTTCCCGGTGTTCGCGCAGGCGAAAGTGGCGGCCAAGAAGACGGCCAGCCTTTCCAACCTGAAGCAATTAATGACGTCCGTATTCATTTACTCGTCGGACAACGACGACTTCATCCCGCATTCCAACGAATACGAACCGTACATCTTTATGACGCGCTTGCTTCCGTACACCAAGAATCGTGAGATCTTCAAGATTCCCGCGAGCACGTCGCCGCAGGGCACGCTCCAACGCAAACAGCACGACAACGGCTTTGGCGACTATATGCTCCCGCCGAGCGACGGATGCGTCGGTCTTGGGACTTCGACGGTCGGCACGGCCAAGTGGTACAACGACATCTATCCCGCCGACGACTACAACGTCAATAAGTGCTTGTTTGGCTATCAGGGTGGGCAGTGTACGGGCGCTTACGGCTACTTCCAACCTGCGCCGAACACGGTGACGGGCTCGCCCGGTGGCGAAGGCCAGACTGGCGTGGGACCGGGCTACGGACAGACGCAATTTACGTCGGTGTCGAAGGTCGTTCTGTTCTCCGAATTCCCCGAGCATGGCAATCAATGGCCGGGTGGCGGTGGCGTTCCCTTCTGGGGCGGCAACTTCGAAGGCTACTGGAACCAAGGTAGCAATGTCGGGCACATGGATGGCCACGCGAAGTACTACAAGACCAACAAGCTTCTGCCGCCGCCGGACAACTACGGCGACACCGGCACGGGCCCTTACGGCCCTTCGTGGAACGACGGCAACCCGCGCCGAGGCACCAGCTTCCAGTGGTGGGGTACGAACTTTGCTTCGCCGGATAACCAGTAACGACCGATCCCCCTCTGGCGAACCAGAGGGGGAGTTTCCCTCATGAAAACCCGAAAGACTTCCAACACTCTTTGGCTACCCGCCGTATTACTCGTCGGTACGGTCATGACCGGTTGTAGCATTGGCAATGCGCCGCAGGCGTTGTCGCCCGAAGAGACCAGAGACGCGGTGGCGAAACTGCCACCCCAGCAACAGATCGACTACATCAACCGAAGCCCGATGTCGGCGGCGGAAAAGGAGAAGCGTATCGCAGAGATCAAGGCCAAGGCTGGGATGAACTAGTCCCAATGATTGGTGTTCTCACCGTACTTGCCGCGTTCACCAAGGCTCCGGTGGACGCGGACTTCTTGCCGCCTCTTTCGCAGACGGTGGTCTACGAGGCTAACCTGCGCGCCCTGGGGCCAAAGGGTGGCTTCCGCGAACTGACGGATCGCTTGGATGGTCTGCAGAAACTTGGCATCAATGTTCTATGGTTGATGCCGATCATGCCGGTCGGGAAGGTGAAGGCGGTTCCGCCGTTGGGCTCGCCGTATGCGGTTGCCGACTATGGCAAGGTCAATCCGGAGTTTGGAACGGCCGAGGAATTTTCGCGCTTGGTGAAGGAGGCCCATCGGCGCAAGATCGCAGTGATGCTGGACTGGGTGGCGAACCATTCGGCGTGGGATAACCCGTGGCTGACGGCGCATCCCGATTGGTACACGCACGACGCCTCGGGGGCGATCACGCATCCGCCAGGGACGAATTGGATGGACGTGGCCGACCTGAACTATGATGTTGCGCCCATGCGGCTAGCGATGATCGCCGCGATGCAGTCTTGGGTGACGACGTACGGCGTCGATGGCTTTCGGTGCGATGCGGCGGACTACGTGCCACTCGACTTTTGGAAGGAGGCGATTTCGTCGCTTCGCGCCAAGTCGGGAAAGCGCCTGCTAATGTTGGGCGAAGGCGGAAACCGTGGCCTCTACTCTTCGGGGTTCGACCTGCTTTACGGGTGGGACTTTTACGGAAAGTTGAGGTCGATTTTTGGCGGCGGTAAGGCCAATGAGTTGTCTGGAGTGACCTCGGAAGGGTTGCGCTTGGGGTTCATCACCAATCACGACGAGTCGGCGTTTCACGATCCGTACGTTCAGGTTTTTGGGGGTGAAGAAGGCTCCGAGGCGGCGTTCTTGATCACGGCGTTGTACGGCGGGGTTCCGTTGGTCTATGAGGGCCAGGAGGTCGGGTGGCCGAAGGCGATTCCGATCTTTGAACGGTCGTCGATCGACTGGAATTCGGGTTCGGCGGTGCGGGCTTGGATGACTCAGCTCTTGCAGTTGTGCCGCAAGCATGAGGCTTTTCAGACCGGAGCCGTGACGGACTTTTCGTCCGGCGATGTGGTCGCCTTTGCGCGAGTTGGCAAAGGGGAAACCGGTTTGGTGCTCGCGAATGTGCGCAACCGTCCAATCGAGTTCGAAGTTCTAACTCAATGGCAAGGCCAATGGACCGACGGGTTTACTTCGAAGCCAACGACTCTGGGAACCTCCATCCACTTACCGGCTTTTGGTACAAAAGTCTGCATCCGCCCCCGGGGTAACGGAATACACTGATTGAGTCCGCTCGAAGCGCCCATCATGACTGAATCTCGATATTTTACGAAGCTCCAACGCGTGACCGGATGGGAGAAAACGGCGACCGGGATTGTGGCCGAAGTCGATGAGGCGCGGCTGGCGATCGACCTTCTTCGACCGGATACTTTTCGGTTCGAGATCACGCCTGCCCACGGTGGGGTGGATGCGCCCCAGTACGCGGTCTGCGCCGATGTGGCGTCGATGCGAACGCCGTTTTCGGTGAAGGAAAAGAAGGGGCGAGTTGAACTGGCGACAGACCAGGTTCGAGTGACGGTCCACCTGGACCCGTTTCGGCTGGAAGCCCATCGGGCGGATGGAAGCGCAATCTTCGAGACTTCGGAAGACGGAAACTTGGGGTCGTACGCTCAACTCAACGACTCGTTCATCGTGACGCGAATGCGAGGCGAAGACGATGTGATCCTCGGGTTGGGCGAGAAGACGGGTCGGCTCAACCGGGCGGGGCGGCACATGACGCTTTGGAACGTCGATGTTTTGAACCCGTCGGCAAGGCGCGAAATCGGTGCCTGCGATTGCGCGGGCGGGCCGAGCAACGATCCGCGGAGTACGGAATACGACCCCTACTACATCTCGATTCCGTTCTACCAAACCGTGGACGAGAAGGGGAATGCGGCAGGCTTTTTCGTCGATAACCTGTGCCGCGCCGAATACGATTTTGCGACCGAAGACGAGACTCGCATCCTGTTTTACGGTGGCCGGTATGTGGAGTATTTCTTCGCTGGCCCTCGGTTGGAGAACGTTCTGGAGGCGTACACGGCGCTGACGGGCCGGATGGGAACGCCGCCGCTTTGGTCGCTGGGGTACCACCACTGCCGGTGGCATCCGTACAGCCAGGAGGACGTGCTCAAGCACGCGAAGACGTACCGAAAGAAGGGCATTCCGTGTGATTCGATTTGGCTCGATATCGACCATATGAACGGGTACCGGGTGTTTACGTGGAACCCGAAACTGTTACCCGAGCCGGCCAAGATGCTGTCGTCGCTGACGAAATTGGGCTTTCGGTCGGTGACGATCATTGACCCGGGGGTGAAGGTGGAGCCGGGGTACTCGGTGTACGATTCGGGCTTGGCCAAGAATGCCTTTTGCCGAACCGAAGGCGGGGCGGTGTATCAGGGGCAGGTTTGGCCGGGTAAGACGGCTTTTCCCGACTTCGCTTCGGCGGTCGCTCGCGAATGGTGGGGTGAGCTCAACGCGAAGCATATTCAGTTCGGTTTGGCGGGGATTTGGAACGACATGAACGAGCCCGCCACCGGTGATATTCCCGCGTCAGCGATGCGGTTCGATGGCGGTAAATATAGCCACGGCATGTACCACAACGGCTACGCAATGCTGATGGCGATGGGCACGGCGGAGGGGCTGAAGAAAGCGTTGCCGAACCAGCGTCCGTTCGTGCTGAGCCGCGCCGGTTCGGCGGGAATCCAGCGGTACGCGGCGAACTGGCTGGGCGACAATATGTCGCGATGGGAGCATTTGGCGATGAGCCTGCCGATGTCGCTTGGTCTTGGCCTCTCGGGTCAGCCGTTCATCGGGGCGGATATTGGCGGATTTGGCGAGAATTCGTCGCCGGAATTGTTGGTGCGATGGATGCAGGTGGCGACGCTGACGCCTTTCTGCCGGAACCACAACGACGCGGGAAATGTGGACCAGTACCCGTGGAGCTTTGGGGCGAAAACAGAGGCGGCGTGTCATGCGGCGATCGACTTGCGATACCGGCTGATGCCTTATCTGTACACGACTTTTGTGGAGTCGGCGACGACGGGACTTCCGATCATGCGGCCCCTGCTGATGGAGGATTTGAGCCTGAGCGAGGTGGACGACGAGTACCTGTTTGGGTCGTCGCTACTGATCGCACCGGTCCTGGCGCCGAAGGTGCGGGCGCGATCGGTGGCGTTGCCATCGGGCGAGTGGATCGATTGGTGGACCGGTGCGCGGTGCGAAGGGACGGTTTGGAGCCAGGCTCCACTGGACCGGATTCCGCTGTTCGCGCGAGCGGGGTCGGTGGTGCCGATGTGGACCGAGGCTCCGCCCTCGACGATGGGCTACCACCCCGAGGTTGTGGAACTTCGAGTGTTCGTACCGTCGGTGGATGGCGAGTGGGGCTCGATGTTAGTGGAGGACGATGGAGAATCGTTCGCGTTCGAGCGAGGCGAGCGGCTGACGACGACGATTCGGGTTGTTCGGAAAGGGAAGAAACTTTCGGTGGTGGGTTCGACGGTAGGTGTGGTTTACGCGGGATTTGCGCGCAAGGCGTTTCGGCTGGTGTTTCGAGGAGCCGACCTCGCGGATGTGGTGGTCGAAGCTGGCGTTGATGGATTCGAGTGGTCGGGCACGGTCTAGGTTTGCTGACTCTGGTGCTCAGCGCATTAGTCGGCGATGGGGACACTTATTTGCCTGATCTCGGTGAGGAACTCGTCGCCTCTTTGTTGGAAGAGCAGGTCGTAGGATTCACCCTGGTTCGTGAGCACCTGGTAGACGGCCGATGGATAGCCGTGAAAGACGTTCTGCCTTCCTGAGAGGGTCTTCTTTTTGACGTAAGCGATGTCGGCAAAAGGAATGGTGACCTTTTCGGACGGTTCGAAGATCGCGAAGATGGTGTCGGTGAACGAGTATGAGTAGTGGATCAGTTCCTTCTCGGTCACGATGAGTGTTCCGGGGCGGGAGCGGAGCGTGAGTCCCAGGTAGCAGGTATCGAGCACAAATTTGGCGTCATCGACCGGGAGGGACTTCGCCTCGCAGAACTTCTTCCACTTCTTATCAGTGATGACTTTGAACATCGGGTGCGTCGCTCGTGCCGGACAGCTCGAACCAGTATCGACGCACGGGGATGGGCCAATGTTCGGACAAGAACTCCATTTCTAGGACGCCGCCGCACCGCTCGATCGTGCGGCAAGAGCGAGTGTTTTCGGCGTCGGCGCAGACCATGACCCGGTCGAGACCGACTCGGCGGGCCTCGTCCAGACCCGCAGAAAGGGCGGCAATCGAATACCGCTTGCCTCGCTGAGAAGGGGCGACATCGTAGCCGATATGGCCGCCAACCGAGTTCAGAAACGGTGTGTCGATGGTGTACCGAGTGCGGACCACGGCGACGATCTCGCCGGCGCTATCAAGAAGCCACCGGTGAGACCCGGCCACGATGCCGGGCAGGAGGTTGAATCCGGTTTCTTCGTCCTCCAGCGAGCGGAGGTACTTTTCGAAATTGGTCGCCGCCAGGGCGTAACCGCCCACGTTGTCGGGGTCGTTCATCAGGTAGTCGTCCAGCATCCGCAGGAAGGCTTGGCGATACACGATGTCCGGCTTAACAACCTTCATGACTTGAGTTCGGTGGCGACGACGTGCAGCGGAGCGTCGCCGATATTGTGTACGTAGTGCGGGCCAAGGGGTGGGGACCAGGCTGTCGAGCCGTTGGCGGGCGTCGTGTTTGCGGTGCGGGAATCGAAGAGTTGATTGCCTTGATCGTCGTAGCGGATGAACGCGGTCCAACTGACGATGTAGAGCGCCCCGGGCCAGCAGTGGGTGTGAACGGCGGTCTTCTCGCCGGGCGGGATGAAGGTCTCGACGACGCGGACGCGATCATTCTCCAGAAGCAGGCGATGATGCTCGGGAGCGGCGAGCAAGGCGTCGAGCGACTCCGGCCAGGTAGAAGGATCATCCGTCACAGTGATCGAATGCTACCCTCAATCGTTCGGATACACTGGCAATCGTGGATTCTCTCGAGCTATTGCAGGAACTCGTCTCGTTGCCCGGACCGGCGGGACAGGAGGACCAGGTTCGCGAAGCGCTGATTCAGCACCTGGTGAAGCTCGGGATCACCAGTCAGGTCGATCCGAAGGGGAACCTGATCGTGCGGCTGGGCAAGGGTGAGAAGGCGAAGGTGGTCGTTACCGCCCACATGGATGAGATCGCGCTGTATGTGAAGCAGATCCTGCCGGACGGAAGCCTTAAGGTCGCTTCGTTGGGGGGCATTTTCCCGTGGAAGCTTGGCGAAGGTCCGGTGACAATTCTGGCGTCCGGAACGCCGTTGGAGGCGGTGCTGGGGTTCGGCTCAATTCATACCGAGAGCAACCTAAGCGCGGCGAAACGCGCCAAAACCGACGCAGTAACCTGGGACATGGCGACGGTGATGACCGGGCTGACGCCGGAGTCGCTCAAGAAGAAGGGGGTCCGTTTGGGAACGCGGGTGGTGGTGTCGCCGAGCCGACGAACGTTGACCCGATTCGAGAATTTTGTGGCGGGATACTTCCTCGATGATCGAGCCGATTTGGTTTCTTGGCTGTTGGCCCTGGCCGAGATGAAGGATGAGCCGTTGGACGTCGCGTTTGTCGCGACGACCTCCGAAGAAGTCGGCGGGGAAGGGGCGCAGTACTACTTGGCCCACGAGCAACCCGACTTCTGCGTCGCGCTGGAATTGGGGCCGCAGGTGCCGGATGCGCCGGTGGCGATTTCGGCAAGGCCGACGGTCTGGGTCATGGACGGCTATGCGGCGATGCCTCCGTTCTTGGGCGAGACGCTGGACCGCGTGAGCGAGCAGACCGGAATTGGATTGCAGTATCAGGCTCTGTCGCGTGGCGGAAGCGACGCCTCCTGCTCGGCGGCGCGAGGACTTTGCGCCCATCCGATTACGCTCGGTTTGCCGATGGAAAACAGCCACGGTTACGAAGTGATCCACACGGAATCGATGAACGCGCTGGCGGAACTGACGGTGGCCGTCGTTCGCGACCTATTCAAATAGTGAAATGTCCGGGCGTGTTTCAGCCCGGACCAATTTCAGAGATAAGTCTTTAGTTACGGGTGACCGGCGTGAGGATGCAAGCGACTGCAGTGCCGTTTTTGATGCCATAGCCGACAATTGTGCCATTGCTGCTGATTCCATAGGCCCTAGAAAAGACAAAGTTCGGTTCGGAGATGCGGGTATTGAGATCGACATATCCCGAGGCTTGAGACCAGGCAAAGGCATGGTAAGTCTGAATATTGCCATCGAATATGTTATCGGAGCCCGCTGCAATTCCGCCTGAACTAATGGACCCCAAGGTGGCATAGGTGGATGTACTGTCAGCATAGTTGGTAAGGCCGCTGCCGTTGCTGATAAAGCTGACCCAGTTTGCGCCGACCTTTTGGTTGCCGATGATGGTGCCGTCGTTTCCAATCGATCGTGCGCTAATATTCGATTGGCCCGACAACACCGTCGACCAGGTTTTCGCAATCGGGTCATAAGCCTTGAACTCAGAATTGGACCAACCGAGAATCCATCCTGAAGGACTAACGGAGGAAATGCCAAAGTTTTCGTTGCCATCGACCGTGATCGGAGTCGATGTGTTGCCCTGGGTACGGTACGAGCGATACGATCCGTCGTCGAGCCTTGCAGTTCGGTAAATGGCACCCGAGGAGTCGGCGCTGCCGCTGTATCCGTCCACCTCGTGATCGCCGTAGGGAAAGATGGTGGCGCTGTTTCCGGCGATCATGCATGCCGCCTGGGCCGTCGGCGTATCGGCTGTTGCTGCGATCACGCCGGAGTCGCTGACGTTGTTGGGATGGATATATTGGTCAGCCGGTGAGACAACCTGTATGCCGCCGTTGACGTATCGAAAGACCATTCGATAAGTGCCATCGGTATATGAACCGACGATCTGCTTTCCGTCAGGACTGATGGCATCGAACTCCATACCGAATTGGCCGGTCGGAGCCCCGAGAGTCGTGACGGTGTAGGCCGTAGCGAGGTCGGTGGCGATCACGACCGGAGCGGCAGCGCCTCCACCGCCGCAGCCTGTGAGGGAGCTGATGGCGACGAGCGAAAGGGACATCACGGCGAGATTTCTGAAACTGGTTTTCATGTCATCCATGATCCGGGTCAAGCGTGACAGGAGCCGCGACCGAGCGTTACAAAAGCGTGACAAATGCTTGTCACAGTCATCATGCTAAGATTTGCTTATGTCTATCCTTGGCCGAGCGTGTTTGCTCGAAGAACCCGGCGCGCCTGCGGTCGTGCGCGAAGTTACCGTCGACGATCCGGTCGGCGACGAAGTTCTGATTAAGGTTGTTGCGAGCGGGGTGTGTCACACCGACCTGACGGTGAAGAACCTTAACGGCAACGGCATGTCGTTTCCGATTGTTTTGGGCCACGAAGGCGCAGGTTACGTCGAGAAAGTTGGCGAGAATGTCACTCACCTGAAGCCGGGTGACCCGGTAGTGATCGCCTATCGCGCGCCATGCGGCCAATGCCCAGCGTGTTTGAAAGGCGACCCTCGGCACTGTTACATGGCGCTCCGACCTGGTTCTCGAATCAAGCGCGCCAGCGATGGAGCCGTGTGCTCGCAAGTTCTGCGATGCGGGACTTTTGCGACTCATACAGTTGTTCATGGCAAGGCCGCCATCAAGATGCCGGATGCCATGCCGCTGGATAAGGCGTGTCTGATCGCGTGCGGCGTCGTCACCGGTGTGGGGGCGGCGCTGAATACGACGCCGGTTGAGCGAGGTTCGCGCGTGGCCGTTGTGGGATGCGGTGGCGTTGGGCTGAGCGTGATTCAGGGCGCGCGCTTGGCGGGCGCAAAGCAGATCATCGCTATCGACATAAATCCGACCAAGCTTCAGTGGGCGAAAGACTTTGGCGCGACGCACCTGGTGAACGCGAAGGAAGTCGACCCGCTGAAGGCGGTGCGGGAGCTGACCGAGGACGGATGGGATGGCGGAGTAGAGTTTGCGTTCGAAGCGACGGGCATTCCGATGTGCATCGAACAGGCGGTGAAAATGTTGTCGTACGGCGGCACCGCTACGACGATCGGCTTCCCGGCTCAGAACGATTCGGTGAACCTCAATTTGGGCGACATGGCGACCGGCGTTTACTGGAATAAAGCGGCGTTGCGGGTCTGCCATTGTGGCGACACGTTGCCTTCACACGATTTTCCGATGCTCGCCGACCTGTATCTCAAGGGGCAACTGAACTTGGACCAAATGGTGACGAGGAAAATTTCGCTCGACGAAGTGGAAGATGCCTTTCACGAGATGGAAACGGGAGACGTCATCCGCTCGGTCATCATTCTGTAAGTGCCCTTCAAAAAAAGTGCCGCCCGAAGGCGGCCTTGTCTTTTTCTTGGGGGTGTTCGGTGGCGAACCACTTCGACCCTTTTGCCGCTTGGAGGGCTAATTCCGTGACGGCAAAGCGTGGATTATTTACAAATGAAACACCTCAACGGTTCGTTGACTGAAGAGGCACGAAGTTCGAATTAACTTCGATCTATCGCAACATCATTATATTACGATACTTCAATAAATACAACCCATTTTGACTTCTCCAAGCAATTATACGGGTCATTATTGGTTCGACCGAGCCGCAGTGGTCCCGGCTGAAAATTAAAAGGCCGCCCGAAGGCGGCCCTGTCGTCTTATGATGGGGTTAACGATGCCGACACATCGTGCCCAAATCCGTCGCCTGGGGGGTGAGTCCATTTGAACGACGAATCTAACACTCCCTCAAACTTGTTCGAAGGAATCGATTGGTCCAACTGCTCCTAAACAGTCTGTGCTTGCCTTGGCGAACACCGGACGTCCTCGACACAAATATGATACGCCGGGAAAGATGAAGATGTGATGAGGTTAAGACCATCGTCCTAGGACGAAAGACCGAGGTACTTTTTCGTCGCATTTTCATGGAACGAAGTAGAACTGTTGCGCATTCTGTATCCATCATGTCTGTGCACGCACGAGTTTTGCTCGTCTCTGCCTCTGTCTCCGCCGTTGCTCTCGCATCGGCCATCTTGCCCAGCGACGGCGACGTCGCAATGAGTCCGGCCGAAGCCAAGCCGCTGAAGGTCGGGGTCTCGATACCCGATTCAAACCTGAAGACCCTCGACGGCAAAGCCACTACGTTGAAGGAAGCGCTGGGCGGCAAACCGACCGTCCTGGTTTTCTACCGTGGCGGTTGGTGCCCGTTCTGCAACATGCACCTGGCCGAGCTTGGACAGGTACAAGCCGATATCATCAAGCGCGGCTATCAGATCGTCGCGATTAGCCCGGATACGCCCGCCGAGTTGAACAAGACGATGGAGAAGCACGACCTGACTTACAAGCTGCTTTCGGATTCGACGGCCGAAACGATGAAGAAGTTTGGGGTTGCGTTCCGGCTCGACGACAAGACGTTTGGAATGTACAAAGACAAGTACCATATCGACCTTGAGAGGTCGTCGGGCGGGATGACGCACCACATTCTGCCGGTGCCATCGGTGTTCCTTGTCGATAAGTCTGGGAAGATTATCTTCGCCCATTCGAATCCGGACTACAAGGTTCGGATGAAGGGGGCGGAGATTTTAAAAGCGATCGACGAAAACATGTAGACCCTCCTGAGTCCATATCAGGTCTAGATTGCCCTCTCGAGACCGAGAGGGCTTTTTGTCTTTCCTTTCGGGAGCGGCTACAAGGTCCCAGTGGGGATATAGCTCAGTTGGGAGAGCGTCCCGACGCATCGGGAAGATCGTGGGGAATTTCTACCTTTACATCCTCTCCAGCAAATCCAAACCCCGCTTCTACGCTGGGCACGCGGACGATCTCGAACAGCGACTAGCCGACATAATCGAGGACTCGTTCGCTCGACGCGACCTTATCGACCTTGGGAACGCATCTATTTCGAGGCTTTTGGTTCCCGCTCTGAGGCGATGAAGCGCGAATACGAAATCAAATCTTGGAAGAGCTCCAAAAAGATTCGGGAATTGATTGATTCCAGCTAGTGGGCGGTATCCTTTATGTAGCCTGTGGGGATATAGCTCAGTTGGGAGAGCGCTGCAATCGCACTGCAGAGGTCGTGGGTTCGAATCCCATTATCTCCACCATTCAAAATAGCAATCTGCTTCATTCTGTTTCACTCTCTTTGAATCTCTCAAGGGACCCATTAAGGGACCAAACTTTTGGGTTCGTATCGCCCTGGCGACCTTCGAGCAGCCAGCAGAGGTCCCCTGAGGGTCATCCCATTATCTTGACCGTTCTACAGATTATAGGACGGGATTTGCAACTCGCTCCTTCCAATTGCTTCCAGGAATCGCCGCGACGTTAAAACCGGTGGGTAGATATCAAGTGCCTTGGCGGCAAAACGTTTCTAAAGACCTCAACCGATCCGCAGAAGGTATCCGAATTCCGCTCGCAGGAGGGTGAATTCTTGTCCCTAGAGATTTGGGCATTCCGTTACTTGGGGTCGGCATATCTTAAGGGTCCGAGTTTAATTGAGATATTTTGGCCAGAGTGAAGGGAAGTAGCGGTCCCGCAACAGGAGGCTGATCGACACATACCCGATGAAGCCCAACGATTCAAAGAGAGCAAACGTCGTGGGCTCATAGGGCCCGTAAGGGGCATAGCCGAGCCCGTTATCCGGCACCAGATTATCGGCGAACTCAACGCCAGGGTAGTGGACGACTTCATCATGGTCAATCAGAAACTGTGCAGACGTGTCGGCAGGTTGGAAGTATTCCGGGTAGATTTCCACGGCTTTGAGATCATTGACGACATCGGTATAGAGCTTGGTATCAGTTGAATGTGCGGCAAGGTCGACAAGCGCACTCGCGAGAAGATTGGATCGCGCACTTTCCACATTGAGTCCACTAAATGGATATCCAAGCAATTGGTCTATTTCTTCTTGAACCGTAGCATCAATGTGTGCTATGCCCGCACCAAATTCAACCCGGTCGCAAAGCCATACCGTTGCCTTTTCGATCAAGCTTTTCGAGATATCCTGCCGACCGTGCCGCTCGAGAGCCAAACAAGCCGTCACGATTGAGACAGCATATCTGTCGCTGATAGGGTGACTTACACCAGGTTCGGATTCTACGAACTCGATCAGCCGACTCGCTGCGAATCTAGCCTGCTCGACATCAGACCCAAGTGCGATCAGTCCCAGTGCCTCAATCACTCGCGAACAATGTATTGGGTACGTCGCAAAGATCGACGCCGAATGTATGGCGCCATCTAGCTTCTTATCCGCCGCCGTCCAGATATTCCAAACGGCCTCTATATAGTCGGAAGCCGAACCCACTACGGTGTCAATTTGGCTTTCACAAAGGGTCAACAATTCTGCCCTTCGCGAAGGGTCTGTTGCCTCTCGTAGTTCAAACATGCCCATTCGTAAAGCAGCCAAATCACAGTATAAAGCGTCGTATAGGAGTCCTCCGTCCCGGCACTTGCCAGCCAGAATCGAAGACTCAATTGTTCCAATGAGAACGCGTTCCCGATCTGGCAGTTCTTTGTCGAGCCAACTCAGCGAATGCTCCTCGATCTCAGCCAGCTCTGGGGATTTACGTACCACCGAGCCATACAGAACGAAGAACCTTCCTTGAGCTGCCAAATCCACACCCGATAGCCGAGTTGACCGGATTCCCTGCAAGCCATGTTTCAAAAGTAACTCGATCAGCTTGTTACGATCCCAAATCTCAACTGGTGGGTACTCAAGTTTTGCAAGGGCGTCAGTACTGAACGAGTTGATTTGGTCAGCGGCCGGTTGAGTTACCGTTCCGGTTGTAACCAGGACAATTCGGCGCGAGAGATTTTTATCAAATGCAGGATGGCCCTGTTCGGTCATCGCTGCCGCCTGCAACTGGCCCATGATTCCACCATTTAGGTCCCCGACACCCAAATCTCCCTTCTTCGTCTGAAACACCCATTGCTCGCCACTTATTTTTGCGATAAAGTCCTTCCCTTTCTCGATTGTCCCGTGGGTCAGGTGAACATCGGAGAACCCCATCGCAGAGAGTAGCGCAAGGAACGGTGCGTCAAAGTCACGCTCCTTGCGGACATTATCAAGAAAGTCGGCGACGACGTTTCTTAGCATCCCACTCCTCGCGTTTGCGCTCAACAATCTCCATCACTCGTTCATCAAAGTCCACTGGTCGAATCGATTGAGCAAGGGTCTTTAAAGCGCCGCCACCTGCCTCAATCTCAAACTTGCGAGGTTCGCCATCTTCGTTGAAGCTCACATTGATATGTTCCAACGCTCGCAGAAGATTGTCCCATGTGAGCACTGGGTTACCGGGAATAATCTGGCGTGACCGCTTGACACCCTCTTCCAGAGTCTCTGCACGACTACGAGCCAATTGAACGCGGAACTTCTCACCGAGCGCTCGAATCTCCAAATGAAAGCATGCAAAATCGGATTCGCGCGTCGCTTCCCTTGGGATCGTGTAACTCGCCTCGAACCTAGTCGGCGTCCGATTCCAAATCTCTTCAAATACGTGCCGCAGTCTTCCAGAGTGATTGGTGGTGCGCTTTAGAGTCCGCCTCAACAACGGGTCCCTGGCGATTTCACCTTCTAATGCCTTCCTCATGAACACGTTGAAGGCGTAATCGTATTCATGCGATCTCAGAAAGCTTGGCTCACTCATTTGCTCTCCTTTCCAATCCGCCTGCAACGCCGTGACGCATTCCATTCGGCCAGCTTCGTAGTTCGTAATTCCTCCATACGATCTCGGTGTTCTTGAGTTTCTTCGAGTTCACGTAGCCGCGGCGCTAAATCCGGATGAACCACGAATGCCTGCCCGTCCCGAACTACATTGCCATCGTCGTCAAAGCGCCATTCAGTTTTTTCGATTAGGTCGATCAGCATGTCGATGCTTAACCGCTCACCCTTTGCATCCAGCACATTGCCGGTGGCCTCCGTGATCTGATGGAGATTCTCGAACATCATTTTTGCCATTGAGGCGACATTCGCCTTGCTAAACTCCGCGACCTGAGTGGTATGTGCATCGATGTTTCCGAGCCTCACGTCGTCTCGCTCGATAAGCATTAGGGCAGAAGCTGTTCGACCAGTGGTGTCAACGGTCTCCTCGTTTATAATGTTACGCCCCGCACCGAAGTGTCGAGTCCGCCTCGATCTGACCATCCCCATGAGTTGGTCATCAGCCGCAAATCCACGGCTCGCTCGTGTGAGCATATTCTCGTAAGCACTATCGTACTCAAGGGATTTAAGAGGGGATGATGTATGTTTGCTCATACGATTGCCTTTCCAATTTCATTTAAAACAAAAAAAACGGACCAGTCGAGAACCCCAGTGACCGTAACAAGACATGCGGCTAAGTCCCTCTAGATGCGAATCCGCGTCGCAAGTGTTGATCGTTGAGTTAGCTCTCGAACCCATCCAACTAGTTATCATGCATTTCGTCCATTGCAGCTGCAAATCGCGTCCCATTATCTTCACCATTCAACAAGTTTTCCTGTGAAGGACCATTCGTAGACGCCGGAGGCTTTGCCTTATCCGATTATGGGACGAAAAATGACGGTAGGCAGTTGATGCCTTTGTGTTTTTCCACTTCATGTCCTTTGGCAATACATTCAAATGTTGAGTCATGAAATGCAAAGACAAAGTGACGCCACGATTCGGACACTCGTGAGTCATGTCTCGGATGAACAGAGTTCATCTCGACTAAAGCTCGGATCCACGAGGAATCGAAGACTTCGTTTGCCGAATAGTGGGTTAGACCACGACGATAAAGCCGATGTCCATGGAGTGCCTCGTCATTCGGTGGTCCAAAGGTATGGGCTACCGGTGAAGCAAACTTAACGAGCGCGTATTCATTTTCGCTAGCATGCTCGACGATGTATACCAAGTAAAGGGTTTGCTCGGTAGCATAAATTCGTGGGGCGGGCACGCCGGTATCTGACTGGGGAACGTCTTCAAGCTCGACAACCCGATCCATTTTCCTGCCAATCATGCATGCATTATGATTGGACTGAAACCGTCCTCAGTTGCTTAATCTGGATAAGACCTCTCGACGACCTTCCGCGAGCCACCACTTTTTGAATTTCCAAGCGGTTTTGATTTACTCGTTCGAAGAACCGCTTTTCGCTTCCAAAAGTCGCCGGATCGACTTGACATCGGCGCTCGTCGCTGGAGTGAAAATAACCAGCCCAAGGTCAGGCTGACCGTCCACCAAGAACGACGAATAATGCACCGAGATCGGGCCGACGATCGAGTGGTGGAGATGCTTGGTTCCCTCGCCGTAATTCCGCACCTCATGGTCGAGCCACATGGCTTCGAACTCAGGACTGAGCTTCCTGAGTTCGCGGACGAGTTGTTCGGCTTGCTTGGGCGCTCCGGCTCGGGCAGTCTCGGCCCGAAACACCGCGACGGCGAACCGGGCGTGGCTTTCCCATTCTGGCATTTGCCGTCTGGCGTGGGAGCCGCAGAACAGCATCCGCAGAATATTTCGCTCCTCGGGCGGCACCGCCGAGTAGTCGGTGAGGACGGCCAAAGCCGCTTGGTTCCAGGCGACCACGTCCCACCACGCGGTCTTGACGATCGCCGGGCTGTACGGCATCGAGTCCAACACCTGTTGAAGCTGGGCAGATACGCAAGGCACCTGGGCGACCGGCATTTCGGGCAACCGCTGTTGGGCCAGCAGGAAAAGGTGTTCGCGTTCGGCGGGCGAGAGATCGAGCGCGGCTGCGATTCCCTCCAATACCTCGGATGAAGGAACTCCACCTCGCCCCTGCTCCAACCATGTATACCAAGTCACGCTGACGTTGGCTCGCTGGGCGACCTCCTCGCGTCGCAGACCGGGCGTGCGCCGTCGCGTTGCCGAGAGTCCAAGCGATGCGGGGTCGACCTTGGCACGTCGGTTCTTCAGAAAATTAGCCAGGGAATCTTTCGCCATCGTCAGCCTATCAGTTTCGATACCAGTATAACGCCACGTCTTTTCAGGTCGCGGGACCTGCGAAATACTGATTGAGTGGACCTCAAGCGGTCCCATCTACAAGGTTATACGATGCGAGTATTCGTTACTGGAGCAACCGGATTCATTGGACAAGCCGTCGTTCGAGATTTGATCGATGCCGGACATGAGGTCCTCGGGATGGCGCGAAAGCCGGAGTCGGCGGCTACGTTGGAGGAGAGTGGCGCGCGGGCCCTATTAGGCGATATCGAGGATTTTGCATGCTTGGCGGAAGGAGCCAAGGCGAGCGATGCGGTGATCCACACCGCGTTCATTCACGACTTCACGCGTTTTGCCGAGTGCTGTGAGGCGGATCGGAAGGCGATTGGGGCATTGGGTGAGGCAATGGTGGAGACGGATAAGCCGCTCATCGTGACCTCAGGGATGGTTGGCGGAAACGAAGACAACGACGCGCCGACGCCGTCGGCGTCTTACCCTCGTGCCTCGGAGCCCAGCGCTTTTGCCTTCCTCGACCGCGGCGTTCGGGCGATGGCGATTCGGCTTCCGCAGGTTCACGACCGAGAGAAGCAAGGACTCATTACCTTTCTGATCGAGGTGGCCAAGCAGAGGGGAGAGTCGGCTTACATGGAGGGAATGGATGTTCGATGGGCGGCCGCGCACCGATTCGACGCCGCTCGCCTCTATCTGCTGGCCCTGGAGAAAGGCGTCGCGGGTGGGCGTTACCATGCGGTCGCTGAAGAAGGTGTTCCGCTCCGCGAGATTGCAGAGATTGTTGGCCAGCGGCTCGGCATTCCGGTGGTCGCCAAAAAGCCCGAGGAGGCCCCGGCGCACTTTGGCTTTTGGAGCCACTTCATGGGCCTTAATCTGCGAGGATCGAGTGAGCTAACGCGGGCGCGGCTGGGATGGTCACCCACTGGGCCCGACCTCCTCGACGACCTTCGCCACGCCACCAATCTTGAGCTTAGCTAGCCCTTTCGGCTGACCATCTCGGTAATCCAGATCGGCGCAAATGGCGAGACGCATCCTTTCGAGACCGGATAGTCTTTGAATGCGCCGATCTTCTCGCCAATGGCAATCGCCCGTTCGCGATATTGCGGAAATTCGATGCCGATGGAGGCCAGGCAGTAGTTCATGATCCATTGGAGGGGTTCGGGCGCAGCGCCCATCTCCTTCTCGATGCGGTCCATTAGGGCGGGCAGGTCGAGGCCGTCCGGGCTTTTCAGCACCCGCTCGGTGGTGAGGCTCCAACCTCCGCGGGCGGCCATCAGGTTATCGTCGGCCATCCATTTGACGCGCAGCGATTCCTTTTCGGGATGAGCCTTCACAATGTTGGTGTTGAAGGCGTCGGACACTCCCTTGGAGGGAACCATGCGTTGCATTCGGTCGATCTCATCGGCGGAGAATTTCTTGGCGCTCATGATGTAGCACGCCAGGATCATGGCCTCGTAGTTGCCGTTCGCCCAGA
Source organism: Armatimonadota bacterium (assembly GCA_016125185.1). Lineage (NCBI taxonomy): Bacteria > Bacillati > Armatimonadota > Armatimonadota bacterium. The sequence goes on from WGMG01000011.1 coordinate 88,003, forward strand.
GCTCAAGGCCCAGGGCCTGATCGCTTTTGATCTCCTTGGCCAAGGCGCGAATATCGCCCATCTTGGCTCCGAACTGCTTCTCGCCCGCACCGCCGTAGCGGGCATTGGTGGCGCGACCTTTCTCGCTGCCAAAGCTCTCAAGGCGGGCCATCACTTCATCGTGCGTCATGCCGCGATTCTACCAGGGCAAATAGCCGCCGCGAAGCACGGCGGCCGTCATGGCTAGCTGGCCTTCGCTACTTTCACTTCGCCGTTGTGGAGGAAGCACGCTCGGTCGAAAAGCGCGAGGTCGAGCGGATTCGGCAGGCGCACATCGTCGAAGTCAGGTAAAGCCTTTTGCATTGGGTCAAAGTGTCGGTCAATCTGAGAAATGAAGACGAGCACTAATCCCTTGGACTGGGCGAAGGCGCGAAGCGATCGGACCTGCGAAAGCAGATCGGGTGTCTCCCGCTTCTGGTCGAGCAGTTGAAGGTAGTCGACGACGGCCAAGGTTCCTGGTGCCGCCGACGACAAACGCGCAGCGATATGGTCGGCGCAAATGGCGTCCGATCCGTCGAACTCGAACCGATCTTTGAATTCAGTTGGGTCCACGTTGATGGACCTAAACCTGTCAAGGCACTCCTGCTCGGTGTATTCGAGCGAAAAGAAGAAGCTGTGGTGTCCGGCGCTAATTGCCTCGATGGCTAGCTGGAGCCCAAGCAAGGTTTTGCCTTGTCCGGGTCGAGCCGCCAGGAGCAGCAGACTTCCCGGCTGTAGTTGGCCATAGATCCGGCTTGCGGGAGACTGCGCCGCGTGTTGGGCAGCCAAGAGGCTCCAACTGGCCAATCCTTCTTCGACGGCGATGCGATCGAGAGCTTCGTGGAGGGGAATGTTTTCATTGCGCGACAGCGTTTTGGCCTTGCGCTTGAGGCTGAAAATAGGTTTGCTTAGTTTCATTGTTAGAACTTTGGTTTTCGCAAGCGCTGGTCGCAATCCCTCCTTATGCGTTCGCTTGCCGCGTCCGTTCTACCAACGAATTCAGCCCGACATGAAGAATGCTTTCCCGGTGGAGGGGGGAGGCGAGGGCATCACCTGGATCACTTTACCACGATGCCCTGACAAAACTTCGGGGACAGGTTTTACGCAAACCGTTGTGCAGCCTTTGGTGTCTCAAAATTTCTAACAATATTTCCATTTGGCTATAACGATTTTCAAATTTCTATACTATAATTCCCTTACGCAGGCTCCTGGGCGTCGGCTCGGGCAAAGCAAATCTTCTTTTGACCTAGGTTCGATAAATAGAGAGAAACATGCGCTGAATGCACAACGCGTTGCACAAGCGCTGATCGAGCAAAAGGTCTAAGGAAGAAGCGGTCTGCACATCGACGAACGAACGTCGGGCAACGAGGCAACATGGCGAAGAAGCCAGTATCGATAAGGGATGTCGCAACGCAGGCGGGAGTGTCTATTGGCACCGTGTCCCACGTGCTGAACGGGAACACCAAAGCCCGTATTTCCAAGGTCACGCAAGACCGAATCCGCTCGGCGGCCAAAGAGCTTGGCTACCGACCCAACCAACTGGCTCGCTCTCTGTGGCGTGGCAAGACCGATACGATCGGCCTCCTCATTTCCGGTTTCCGAAACCCATTCTTCGTCGATGTGGTGGAGTCGGCCGAAAGCGCCGTCCTCGCTTGTGGATATCGGGTGCAGTCGGCCTCGGCGCCGAGCGCGCATGGAACCTTCCGAGCCCATGCCGACGTCTTCAACTGGCCAGTCGATGGAGTCATTATGTGGGCCGACGCCGGGCAAACTTTGGCGACCTACATGGGTCCCCGCGCGGCGCAAACGCCAGTCGTCTACATCGGCTCGATCCGAACGGACGACACCGACTGGATCGGCTTTGACAGCTACGGCGGAGGTCGGCTCCTTACCGAACACCTGGTGGCCAAGGGTTACCGAAAGATCGCATATGCGTACCCCGCCGACTGGCAGCCAGGGCATGAGGACGTCCGCTTCCTAGCCTTTCGCGATGTCTGCTCCGAGGCAGGAATCACGCCGAGGACGCTTTTGACCGCCAACCGCGACGAGACGTGCTCGGCAGGTCTGGACCTTGGTCTGGCCATTGCCCGCATGCGTCCTTCCGACCGTCCGGACGCGGTCTTTTGCCACAACGACACCATCGCCATGGGCGTATACAGTGGGCTTCGGCGCGCTGGTCTACGCGTTCCCGACGACGTGGCGGTAGCCGGTTGCGACGGCATCGAGTTTGCCCAATGCTTAGAGGCTCCTCTCACCACTATCCGCATCCCCGGCGAGAAGATCGCCGAGCAAGCGATGCACGTCCTCAACACACGCCTCAAGAGCGAGGCCAAGCCGGCACAACGCGTCCAAACGATTTTGCCAACTGAACTATGGGTGGGCGGTACCACCTAAATCCTTTCATCGAAGAGAATAATCATGAGAAATCATTCCAATCGAGCCTTTACGCTCATCGAACTCCTTGTCGTTATCGCGATCATCGCGATTTTGGCGGCAATTCTGTTCCCCGTTTTCGCCCAGGCCAAGGTCGCGGCAAAGAAGACGGCGGACCTCTCCAACCTCAAGCAGTTAGGCTTGGCGGGCTATATGTACTCCGCCGACAACGACGACTACTTCCCCGGTACTGCGATCATGAGCACCACCGAATGGTGGGTTGCCCCGGGCACAGACCTTGCGCTCGGATGGATGGATCCGACGGCGCCGCAGAACTGGGCCAAGTCGCTCTTCCCGTACGTAAAGAGCCTCGACATGTACGTCTGTTCGTCGAACTACATCAACACCTATTCGCGATGGGGTAAGTCGAGCACGGCGGGTGCCGGAAACACGTCGTACGCGTTCAACGGTGCGGTCGGCTTCCGATCAGTGACCTCGCTGACCGATCCCACCAACACGATGATGCTTCAGAACATGGGTGAGACGCTGCGCTCCGCTCCAGACCGACCGTACAAGTACGACCGGACCAACGATTGGTGCAATTCGTTCGACCTGTACATCTTCAGCAGCACGTTCAACAAGGGCGGCAACCTTGCCTATTCTGACGGCCACGCTCGCTACAAGAAGCGCGCCGCCATCAACTACAAGGAGCTCGGTTCGACTCTGACGCCGGCTTGGTACTACGGCGATCAGGGCTGGCAGTGGAAGGAAGCCTATCAGGCGACGCTGACCGACCCCGACAAGTACGTGAACAACACGGGAGCTTACTACGAGTGCAAACCCTGACGCGCATCCTCGGCATCGCCGTTCTTGCGCTGGTGGCCATCGGCTGCGGAGCCGATAAGCCGCCCTACGAGCCGGGCAAGGGCGTCACGCCGCCTCCTGCTCCGGATGGCGCAAAGTCGACCAACGCGATGCCCAACCCCGGTTCGGAAAAGTAAATGCAACATCCCCGCTTCGGCGGGGATTTTTTTTTTTATAGCCCGGTAACGGTGACCGTTCGCTTGGTCGAATTCTGTGTCAGCACAAACGTTTTTGGCGGTGCCTGGTCAGCAGGATAGAATCGGTACTCGCCCACGACAGATTTTCCCGGCTCAATCGTCATGTTCCAGTCAGGACCGACCGTGAAGCTCGGATAGTAAGACGTTTCGGCGCCTTTGGCATCGCGAACGATCGCTTTTGCATATTGCCAGCCCCAGTTACCTGTCATGGGCATTGGATTGGATATTTGAACCTTAACGGCGAAGCCGTTGTCCTTAATCGGCTGACAGTCGAGGACTTTGAACGTGAGATCGTCGAGATCGAACTCTTTTGATTTGTCGATGGAGACCGAATCGACGTAGTTCATGTTGCTCTTGGCGAAGACCGAGCGAGGCGGCTCGATCTTGTCCGTCAGGTCGAACATCACCGCATTCTTGGGCATGTAGGTGTGGTAGTACATGCCGACTCGAAGATGGGGCGTCACCGAGGGAAACTCGTAGACGGTGGCGACTTCGATCGATTCGCCCGGCTTCAAATGATGATCGAGAAGGTCGCCGCCTTTCGTCAGCGCTCCCCGGTACGAAACGTCTTTAGCAGTGTAGGTGGTGTCGTAAAGCCGGAGCCCAAATGTCTTGTCGCTCGTGACGTAAATGGAGCCTTTTTCAGGATTTTTGATGGTGGCTAGGAAGATGATCAGCTTCTTTCCGGCGGGAGCGACGAAGGTCACCTTCTTTCCCCCATAGGCCAAGGCAGTTTGGACCTTTTCGAGCGTCACGAGGCGGCTTTCGCCAATCTCTGACCGATCATTGGTTCCCGAGGTAATGCCCACGATTCCAATCTTGTAAGGCGTTCCAAGTTTTGCCTTGTACTCGCGAGCTTGCGTCACGGGTTCCTTGAGCGGAAAACCCGCGATGCAGGCGATGAGGTGGCTGATCATTTTGAGAGATTATGTCCAAGCCATCACCTGCATGGGAATGAGGACCATGGTGATAGTAGGGAATAAGGAGTCAGGCTTTGACAGCGTCCTTGTTCTGCCGTATCGTGCGGATATCGCGGGAGCGTTTGATCAGTGGCAGGGACGGGTCGTACGAGGCGTCGATCCATCCGTCGTTGATCATGGCGTCCAATGTATCCGGCACCTCGGCGATGGCGCTGGCGACGAACTGGTTTGTCTTGGCGATCTGTTGAAGCGTCTGCATCAGGGCGGGGTAGCTAGAGTTTTTCGACAGCAAGTCGTGGATCATCAGCACCTGGCTAAACAAAGGCAGGACCCGCTCGCCGCGAACGTAGCAGTTCTCCTTATAGATGCGCCCGTTATGGTAAACGGCAACGTTCTTCATCTGCGCGCCTTCGTAGTTGAGTTTCAGCACATTGTTCTTTTCGATCGGCGTTTCCTGCACGAGGTCGCTGAGGAATTCGCCCATCTTGAGAGTGGTCGAAATGCTGAATCCGCCGGTGCCAATGCGCAAGTCCTGGTTGATGAAGCCGCCCTGAGCGATCCATGCCCATGCCTTTTCCGGCGTGAGTTCCAGACCGGCATCTTTCGCAAGTTCGGCCGTAAAGCCCTGGAGGTCCTTGAACTGGGCATTGGCGGTGTACCAAAAGTCGCCAAAGCGGATGTGGGTCGAGATGCGCTCCTTCTGTCCGTATTCGAACTGCTCGCGGAGCCAGTCGGCGCTGTGTTCGCCGCGTTCGATTTCGGCGATGGTGTAGGCGAGTTGGCGCGCGCTGACCTGGGCCATGGTGACGCCCGCCGACAGAATCGGATCGGCGAAGCCGGCACATTCGCCGACCAGGAACCAGTTGGGACCATAGTGGTTCTTGGCGAGGAAGGACCAGTCCTTGGTGGATTCGAGGCGATTTTCGCTTGAAGCGTTCTTGAGAAGCTCAGCGATGCGCGGCTCTTCTTCCAGCGCCTTAGCGTAGATGTCGGATGGCCTCAATCCGCTCTCCTTATAGTAGGAGGCGGGAAGGACGACGCCGATGCTCGTGCGGGTCGGGCCCATCGGGATGAACCAGATCCAGCACCATCCGAGGCTCATGATCTGGATGCGAGTTCCCCCAACGCCGATGTGGACGGCCCAGTCGGCGTTCTGCCAGTAATCCCAAATGGCGATATTGCGCAGGGTGGTGGGGCAGTCGATTTCGACTTCCAGGGCTTTGGCAAAGAGACCGGCGTTGCCCGATGCATCCACATAGTGGGTGGCGGTAACGGTCTCGCCTGAGCTCAGCGTCAGACCCTGAATCGTGTTGCCCTCGGTCTCGACTTTATTGACTTTGGTAGCTTGGCGGACCTCACAGCCGAGTTCTTCGGCACGGTCGAGGAGGATTTTGTCGTAGATGGATCGGTCGACCTGAAAAGAAGTGCGGCGGCGCTGACCCTCGAACTTGCCCGGTCGAGCCTGCTCGACAAACGTCTCGGAGGCAAGGAAGTCAAAGTCCCAAAGCTCGGGGTTTTTACCCCAGCGGTAGGTTGCGCCGACTTTGATGGGAAAGTTAGCGGCTTCGACGCGGTCCCAAACGCCCATTTCGGCCAGGATTGGCCCAACGGGTGGAAGAAGGCTTTCGCCGATATGGTCGCGGGGGAAAGTCTCGCGTTCGAGGATGAGGACGGACAAGCTGGGGTTGCACCGCTTCAGCAAGGTGCCGACCGTCGAGCCCGAAGGCCCGCCGCCAACGATTGCAACGTCGAAATGTTTGGCGCACATCTTTGTCTCTATTGAACCAGCGAACGGCCGGTCTGATGACATTATTCCCAAATTTTCCAGATTGTTTCAAAAGTATCTCAAAATCTGAGATATTGTGTTACACTAACTTTCGATTCGACGGAGAGTCCATTGCAGAAGCGTTCTTGGAAAGCCATTGCCGGTGATTTGGAAGCTAAGATTGCGTCGGGGGAGTTGACCCCGGGCAGTCGGATGCCGAGTGGCGACGCTTTGGCGGACTCCATGGGAGTCAATCGAAACTCCGTTCACCGTGCCCTAGAGGAACTGCAGCGAAAGGGCCTCGTGGTCCGACGTCAGGGCAGCGGTACCGTTGTTGCCGAAGTCAAGCACAAGCGAGTTGGCCGAGTCGCGTTACTCGTTGATGGTTACAGCGAACGCCACAACTTCCCGTCCGGAGACCTATTGCGGGGAATCCAAGATCGACTTGGCCACGAAACGACGCTGACCATCGCCGACAGTCGGCACGATCCATCCCTCGAAGCTCAGCAAATGATGCGCCTTGGGGCGGAATCTGACGGGATTCTCTTCTATCCATCCGACCCAACCAAGACCGACGGCATTACTGCGCTCTTAAAGGACAAGGTTCCCATGGTCGCCATTGACCGCCTCCCGATCGGAGTCGAGGTCGATGCCGTGACGACCGAAAACCGTGGGGCGATCTACAAAACGGTTCGATCCTTGATCGCGCAAGGGCATCGGCGAATCGGATTCCTGGCCACTTATAAGCAGAACTTTAGCTCGGTTCTCGAGCGTGTTCGTGGCTACCAAGACGCCATGACGGAAGAAGGATTGGACGCAGAGGAATACCTGCGCTGGATTCCCGAGGACGCCGATCCAGATTCAAAAGTCACCGTACAGGTTGTGCGCGACACGATTGTCAGCTTGCGAGCCCAGCCGAATCCGATTTCTGCGCTCGTCTGCCTGGAGGACAGTCTGGGGTGTGCGGCGATGACGGTCTGCACGCGCCTCGGGATTTCTGTCCCCGAGGACCTGGAGATCGCCTCCTTTAACGACTGGCATCCCCTTTCCCTGATTCAGCCATGGAATGTTTGGCGGATCGTCCAACAGAAATACAACATCGGCTATGCCGCCGCAGATTTGCTTATGAAGCGCCTTCGCACCCCGAGTCGACCCTATGAGGTCGTCCGTGTTGAAGCTGAATTCGTCCCTCTGGACGTGGATTTCCAAAAGAATGCGTCCCCGACTATCAATGAATTGATCGTGGCCAACGAAGGTCAAAAGAAATGAATACTATTCGCAGAGCCTTTACTCTTATCGAACTGCTCGTCGTCATCGCGATTATCGCGATCCTCGCCGCCATTCTGTTCCCCGTTTTTGCCCAGGCCAAAGCCGCGGCGAAGACGTCGGCCTGTCTCTCCAATATGAAGCAGATCGGTCTGGGCATCGTTCAGTACACCACTGACAACGACGACCAGTACACCGGTGGCTGGTTTGTTGGACTGTGGGGAACCCAAGACATCAGCATTCCGAACGGCCGCTACACCTGGCTCGACGTTATGCAACCCTACATCAAGAACACCCAAATCTTTACGGATTCGATGAATGCGATTCCTGACAAGCGAGGCATTTACGTTCCTCGAGAGCGCGTTCTCGCCGAAACGGGTCAAACCAGCACGGAGCGATGGGGATCGTACGGTCTGAACTGCACGTACTGGGATGGTGGCGACCAGGTCACTAGCCCGTCCTCGGACAACGGCACCGGTTGGGGCATGACCACGACCGCCGTCGAAGATCCGTCCGGTACGATTCTGGTTGGCGACGGAAACGGATCGTTCCAGTTCGCGTGGAAGAACGTTGCCGAACAGCCGACGATGCTGGTTGCTGGCGATGCCAATGCGGGAACGATGAGCTGGCAGGACAACCGCACGTTCAATCGTGAAGAGGGTGCGCTTGTTTTCCGACATCCGGGCACTCGTGCCAACATCTCCTTCTGTGATGGTCACGCCAAGTCGATCACTGGCGGCCAGGCTCTGAAGAAGAACACTACGTTGGGCTCAACCACCTATGGCGCCCTGTCGATGTTCACTTCGGCTCAGGACTAATCGATCCTGCATAAGAAAAGCGAGGACCCCGAATTCGGGGTCCTCGCTTTTCTTTCACTGGAATTTTGCTGTGTCTATGATCCGGGTCGGCTGCCTGCTTGTCCGCTAGCGCCACCCTTCTTCTCTAGGTGCGCATCTGGCGTCGCTGGGGGACCGCCGGGAGTGCCAGGCCGCTCGCCGTTCGACGATCCGCCGGGACCGGTTGTAGTCGGCTGTGCGATCGGTACATCGCTCTTATCGCCGCACCCAACCATTGCCGCCGCAATGCACGACGCTAACAACACCATCGTAAGAAAACGCTTCATCCTTGTATTTATAGACGAATTTGCTTTGCTTCAGAACCCTTATCTCGGAAAATTTCAGATATTTCTCAATAATCTGGGATATTTGACCAGAATCCGTGTAGAGATTGCTGGCGATCCTTGAACAGATGAAGACTGAATGCGAAAGTCTATGGTCCCAACAGGACGCACGACTGAGAGCGAAGGAGGAGCGATAGCACGGGTAACTCCCAACGACTATGTCGCAGATGTCGTTACCCGTGCCACCCTCGTATTCGCTAGGGCCGGAGCAATTCTGGACTTATCGAGTCACGCCCTTCAAGGCTTCGACGAGTGACTTGTCGCCCCCAACCAGCGGAAGCGTGATCTTCGTCTTGGCCAGATCAACGGTCAGCTTGGTTCCCGGCTTGGGATACAGCGTGAAGTCGTGGTCGCTCGACAGAATCATCAGGGCGATGCGCTTGCCCGCCGGAATGATCTGATCGTCGGGTTCCAGATCGAAGGTCAGATTCACGAATTCGCCTGGCTTGAGGGGAACGCCGGGGAGCATCGAATGGTAGTCCCCGCCCTTGGTGAGCGACTGGTAGTTCTGAGGGTCGGCCCAGCCGCGGGTGATGAGATTGTCGGTGCCGATCGGGCCCTTGGTCCAAGGCAGTTGCACCAAGTACACCGACAGGTTTGCCGCCGGCTTGCTAGAAGCCAAGCGGAGCGTGACCTGGGCGTAGCCAGAGAGGTGGACCGGCGCCTTAAGCTCAGGCGTCGCGAAGATGAGACGGTTTGGCGAGGCATCGGCGAGGGCCATATCAGGCGCGCTAATGTCGACGTCGTCAGTCAGGGATTCGTCGCCCTTGGCCCCTACTGCCTGAGTCGAAAGCGAGCCGACCGCTTCGCCGTTGCCGGACGGATACAGAGTGACCGGCTTGGCCTCGGGATTGGGGTAATCGGCATAAGGCGTCGGACCTGGCATCCGGTTACGCGGCGTTCCCGGCGGGACTTCGCGCACGATATAGGCTTTTGGACCGTCTTCGATGCCGTTCTTGACGCCATACAGGAAGCGGGTGAACCACTTGTTCATCAACTCGAACGGAGGGTTGCCGCCGTGCCCGCCTTGGTGGAAGTATTGGATGAGCGGAACCTTGCCTTTGATCGCCTCGCTGATGCGCACGCTATGCTCGGGGACGACGTTCCAGTCGTTGAATCCGTGGGCGATCATGACTGCGCATTTGATGCCGCCGACGTACTTCAGCAAGTCGCGTCCAGCCCAAAACTCGTTGTAGTCGCCCGTGCGTCGGTCCTGACCTTTGGCGAGTTCGCCATCGCGATAGAGCTTATTGCTGACGTCGCGGTTTGCGGGATTGCCGCTGTTGATGAAGTCGTAAAGTGCATCGACGTCTTCGCCGAGGTAGCCGCCGGGGCTCCTCACCAACCCGTTCGAGCGATAGTAGTGATAGTAAGACGTGTTGGGGGAGACGGGGATGATGCACTCCAGGCCCTTCACGCCGGTAGTCGCCGCCGCGATGGGAATGGTGCCGTTGTACGAAGTACCGGTCATGCCGACCTTGCCGGTACACCAAGTCGCCTTTACTTCCTCATTCCCGTCAACCGTCGTGTAACCTTTGGCCCGGCCATTGAGCCAGTCGATGACGGCCTTGGGGGCATATCGCTCGGGGTAGCCGCCGATGGTGGGGCTTCCGGTCGAGAGCCCGGTGCCGGGCGCTTCCGAGTGGACGACGGCAAAACCTCGCGGGACCCACGCGCCGACGAGGTCGTTGGAGATCATCGTTCGGTTTGGATTGAAGCCGATGTTCGGATGAATGGTTCGTACTGGTGAAGGGTCTCCCAACTCCTGGTGGACGTCCCAGTTGATGTCGCCCGCGCCGGTTCCCGAGAAGTACGGCGACGACTCGTAGATCACCGGCACCTTCAGGCCCTCGGTTTGCGTCTGCTTCTGGCGAATCACGTCGACGTGAACTCGATCCTTCTTACCGTCATGATCGGAATCGAAGTCGGTTTCGACCCACAGATACTCTCGAATGTAGTCGTCCGGGTTCGAAAACTCGGGGACGACCTGGGCTTGCCCGTCGGCGAAGACGGCATGCGCCGGCTCATCGTGAGCCGAGAGCGGGAGAGGGAGCGAGCCAAAGACCAAAACCCCGGCAAAACACCGGAGGACGGACGGAACCGAAGCCATGATGCTCTGATTATATTGGAACGGAGGGCCTAACCGCCCTTCTCAACAAAAATCCTCTGCGTGAACAGGTATAGGTCGTTCTTCCAGACCGGCCATTCGTGCGCGCCAGAATCGACGTGCCAAATGTGCGGGACGCCCTTCTCCTTCAGGTACTTGTGCACGCCTTGGCTGATGCCGATGAGGCCGTCCTTGTCTCCGCAGGAGACCCACAGGAAGTGAAGCGTCTTCGCCTTATCGGGATCCGAGACGAGCTTGGCAGGCGGAAAGGTGTTGGGTGCCGACGAAAAGCCGCCGACCCAGCCGAAGGTGTCGGTGTTGGCCAGGCCGAAGTCGAGGGACTGTCCGCCGCCCATCGAGAGGCCGGCAAGAGCGCGATGATCGCGGTCGGCGATCACCGGGTATTTGGACTCGATGAACGGAATGACGCTCCCCAACAAGTCCTTGTCGAACACGCCAAAAGCGGGTGCGGTCTTGAAGACGTCGCCCTCAGCCCGGTCGTTGGCTTGGGCGCGGCCGTTCGGCATCACAACGATCATGGGGACGATCTTCTTGTCGGCATAAAGGTTGTCGAGGACTACGTTGACGGCACCGCTATCCAGCCACTCGCGCTCGGTCCCGCCGATCCCATGAAGCAGATACAGGACTGGGTACTTCTTCGTCTCATCGTATCCGGGCGGGGTGTAGACGACCAGCTTGCGGGTGGTTCCGACCGACTTGGATTCGTACTCGACGGCGTCGATTTTGCCGTGCTCGATGCCGTCCTTCGGCTGGTCGAAACCCTCGGGTGCGTGCGGGAAGGCGGCCTTGTCGTCGGGCCCAAGCTCGATTTGGCGGGGTTGCTGTTGGGCCATCGAGGTGACGGCGAGCAGAGCGAGAACAACGATGGTCGTCAGCTTCATGGTTATTCCGATATTGTAATACCGATGGCGTTATCGGAGGTCGCTATTCAGCTTTTTCGAGGCGCCTTTTCGCAGATTGAGGGTCGTTTCCTTCCCGGCGTAGCGAACTTTGGCTTCCGTACCCCACAAGCTCTTGATGGTCGCCGAGGTCAGTTTGCCGTCGCTCCAGGCGAGATCGACTTCGAATCCGCCGCGTGCCCGCAACCCTTTGATCGAACCCTTCGGCCACACCGAAGGTAGAGCGGGCAAGAGGTCGAGCGCACCCGCGTGCGACTGCAGAAGCATCTCGGCCACGCCGGAGGCGAAGCCGAAGTTGCCATCGATCTGGAACGGCGGATGGGCATCGAAGAGGTTGGGGTACACGCCGCTCCCGCCGCTTTCGGCGGGGTGGAGAGCGTCCTGAATCAGCTTGTAAGCATGGTCGCCATCGAGCAAACGAGCCCAGAAATTGATCTTCCAAGCGAGGCTCCATCCGGTGCCCGCGTCGCCGCGAATCTCGAGCGTTCGTCGGGCGGCTTTGGCGAGGTCGGGGGTGGTGGCGGGGCTGATCTGCCCACTAGGGAACAAGCCGTAGAGGTGCGAAACGTGGCGGTGGGTCAGTTCGACGGCTTCCATGTCCCAATCGTTGATCCACTCCTGAAGTTGGCCGGCTTTGCCAATCTGATTCGGCGCAATCTGCCCCAAGGCGACTTCGACCTCACCCAGCGAATCCAGGTTTTGGTTGAGCGCCTTCGACGCTCCCACATAGCCGTTAAAGACGTCGCGGATGATCTGATTATCCATGGTCGGCCCGGCGCAGATGGAAACGCCCGGATGATGCTCGTGTTCGGGCGACATGGACGGGCACGTGACCTTGTACGGCGTGCCCGGCATGGGCACCATCGCCTGCAGGAAGTAGGTCACGATCCCCTTCATGATGGGATAGTGGCGCGCGAGCTCGTCTTTGTCGCCGGAGAAGAGGTAGCGTTGCCACAGATGGGTGCTCAACCATGCGCCGCCCATCGGCCAGATGCCCCAGGTTGCGCCGTCCACCGGGGCGGTGCCGCGCCAGCCGTCGGTGTTATGGTGGGCCACCCAACCATCGACGCCGTATTGGGTCTTGGCTGTCTTCGCGCCGGTCTTCGACATCTGGCCGAGAAGGTCGAACAGCGGCTCGTGGCACTCGCCCAGGCCGCAGGTTTCGGCGGGCCAGTAGTTCATCTCGGTGTTGATGTTGATGGTGTACTTGCTGTCCCACGGCGGGGTCATGCTCTCATTCCAGAGCCCTTGGAGGGTCAGCGGCGGACCGCCAGGACGCGAACCCGCGATCATCAGGTACCGACCGTACTGGAAGTAAAGGGCGGCCAGACCAGGGTCGCTGGCCTTGGCGAAGTTTCGAATCCGCTTGTCCGTGGCTTCGGCGGAGACGGGGCCAAGATCGAGCGCCATGCGCCGGAAGAGACGCCGATGGTCGGCGATGTGCTCCTTCTTCAGAGCGTCGTACGATTTGGTCGTGAGGTGCCGTTTGGCGATGGCTTCGGCATCGGCAGTGAGGTCTTCGTAGGACACGTAATTGGTGCCTGCCGAGATGAGGATGACGGCGGAGTCGGCGTCGCGAACGACGATCTGGTCGCCATCCAGCGACATCGTTCCGCCTTGCGGTTGGACCCTAGCGAGGCCGACGAATTCGACCTGGCCGGGCATCCCGGCGTGCTCGCTGCTCTTGCCTTGCAGGCGAAGCAGGTTATCGCGTGCCGAGGTCGAGGCCACGTGCGGAGTTTTGAACCTCGCCGAAAAGCTGAGGGCTCCCTTCTTCGATGCCGTGAGGCGCACGACAATGAGGTTGGCCGGATGGCTGGCGAAGACTTCGCGAGAGTATCGAACGTCGCCAATCGAGTAGGAAGCGGTCGCGACTGCGGAATCGAGGTCGAGGTCGCGGCGATAACTTTGGGCTTGGTCTCCGTGGCCCATCTCGATGAGCAGGTCGCCCAGCGGCTGATACGGAGCCTGGCGAATCGGCGTGCCCATGAACTTTTGCTGAGTCAGGTCGTGGGCCTCGTGGTACTTGCCATCGAAGATCAGTCGGCGAATTTCGGGCAGAGCCGCCAACGCCTCGGGGTTGTCGTAGCACCGCGGACCACCGGCCCATATCGACCCTTCGTTGAGGGCCAGACGCTCGTGCTGGATGCCACCGAACACCATCGCGGCGAGGCGACCGTTGCCGATGGGCAGAGCCTCGGTCCATTTGGCGGCTGGTTGTTCGTACCACAACGTCAGGTTGGAGGGCTTGGCGTCAAGGCTGGCGAGAAGATCGGATGGGTTCAAGGTGGCGATGGCGATTCCTCCGGCGATGAGATCTCTTCGGGTCACTTTCGGTGTTGGCACGTCGGCGTGGTCAGGCATGGACTTCTCTATTGAATCGGAAAATGACGCGTTCGTCAACCTTTGGCTGGGTCTTGGCGGAACGCCACGGGTACGTAGCCGACCTCCAAGCCTTTGGGTGGCTTGACGATGAGCGCGGGATCGAGGGTGGCGAGCTTGCCGCGCTTGGGCGGCGCCATGTACTGCTTGTCCGGCGTCCAATTCCGATGGATTTTCTCGACCATCGCCTGGAGCTTTGCCTTTTCGGCCTCACTGAGGTGCTCGTGCTGGAGAGTTGGCTGATCGACGAATCGATACCAGTAGTACGTGACGACGCTTCCGTCGGCGAGCTTCGCCTGGAAGGGCCCAGCTTTGGGGCCAGGGTGCATCCAAACGCCTTCGCCATTGTCAGAAGGGACGTAGGATTTGGTCTTGTTGGCGGCGGGGAACTTCGCCCCAATCAGGCTAGTTGTCCGTGGGACCACGCATTCGTCGATGGCTTCCATCGTGTGGCCAACGCGGCGGAAATAGTTTGGAAACGACGCTTTCTCTACGCCTTGCTTCCAAGGCGAAATGGCCTTGGGCGTCCACTGGAGGCCAAACGTGTGGTCGTCGAGGGCGACGGTCTTTGTCCACTGATCGACGCCGTTGATGGGCTCATTTTTGTTCTGCGTCACCTTCAGCGGGTTGGCCGTGACTTTGGGCACGAAAGCGCCGTCGGGCTGGAACGTTCCGCTCGGCATCTTGCCGCCGTTCATCCACCCTTCGACCTGGTCCCAAAGCGCCTTCTTGGAGTACGCGGTCATGTTGTGCATGAGGACGGTTTGGCCGTCCTTGTCGCACGGAAATTGAAGCTCCGGGATGCGGCTGTACTCGGTCGCGTCGGCCGCCTGGTCGATGAACTGCGGCACGGTGTTGATCTCGATCGCTCCACTTTGGGCGGTGCCGCGCAGAGCATCCATGCCCCGACCAACGGCGGGTTGGTACCGCTCGGACATCTTCGACCAGGCCGACGGCAGGTAGAACGCGACCGGGCCGCGGAAGTTGGACGCATTGAAGAAGACGGTCCACGTTTGGTTACCGGTGGCGACCGGCTCGGTTTTGGGAGCAAACAGCGGGAGGGCCATCCAGGCGTAGCCGAACAACTGCCCGCAGGTGTCCTTGTCGAAGGTCACGCCGTCGGGCGGAACCAGGATTCGCGAGCTGAGTTGGGCGATGCCCATGTAGTCGGCGGGAAGCGGGCGTCCGTAGAAGTCCCAGCCGGGGGTCGAGACCTCGTGGTTGTAGCCGTCGGTCGATCCGTTCATGCGGAACTTGGCCGTCGAATCCATGTAGCGATTGCTGGCCCAGAATCCGAGGCCGCCTTCGATGGTTTGGAAAACGGTCCAGAAGCTCGGTCCGCGCTCGGGCATCGAGTCTCTGGCCACGGTTCCGTGCGGCACCAATGGCTCTTTGAAGTTTCGGTTATCGGGCAGTATCCAGGTCGAGGCGAGGCCGATTTGGAAGTTGGCGATGGGGCTTTTGAGCAACGGCCACGCGGCGGAATAGAGGCTGACACCGTAGCCGTACTCTTCGGGCGGGTCCTGCACGCGCATGTTGATGTACCCATGCAGGCCGTCCGAGGCGAGGCGAAAAGGGGGTTGCTGGACGGCGAGCAAGGCAAGAATCCCGAGCATAGTGTCACTATACGGGATTTCGGCGTGCTGAGGAGGGCGTTAGGGTAGCTTGGCGAAGCGGTATCCCTCGACTCCACCGAAGAATATTAGGGCTGATTCTATAGGTCAAAGTCTGTAGGCGGGAAATCTAACCTGTGCTACTTGACGTGACACCCAATTTGTCTGATCGTGAAGTTTCTTTGCCTTTGCCAACCGACTGGAGTTTGGCCCTAACACTCAGGCATGAACCGCATGTCATCCGAGGCTACTTGAATCTGCAGCTCGGACACTTAATGCAAATCAAATAAACGGATTTACGTCATCGGCTTGCGAAAACTTAATATTCGATCCAGCTCATTTGGGGCAATTTCTTTAGGATCGTACACCGCCTTTTCATCAAGCATGACGTCCTTGCCAAGCTGATCTCTTAGTGCCCCCCATCTAGGAATCTCGGTCAGATCGTGTGCAATTCGCCGAAAAAGTCCCATACCTGAAGCTACTTCCTTTTCGAAATTCCCTAGAGACTCAAGCAACCCCAGAAATGAGCTTAGAGGCAACTTCGTAGCCGAGTCTGCGAGCTTAAATATTGCTGTCCCAGTAGGGTTTAGACCCCTAACCGAGTATTTCCCCATAAAACGATCCACGCTTCGTCGAATGTCTTCTTCAATCCCCTTAACATTTTTTAGACCTTTCGAGTCGTTGTCAATAACCGAAATGTACCTTCGAAAGGCTCTGAAATCGGAATCAACCTTTAGTTCCAAAGCTAATTGGATCATTGAAGGCACGTCTGCTCGTTGATTAGCCAGCCACGCCGTAAAAAAAGGCAATGGGAGATCTACATACTCAGGCTCCAGAGTCACGGAGGTGGCAATGCTCTTGATTGCATTACTACCCAGGAGACCTAGGAGCCTTGTCTTCAAGTGGTCCGAGACATTTGCATCTTGCCAAATCCTATATGCCAAATATCCATGCCTAACAGGATGCAGCGCTAGGCTCGCCGGAACAGAATTTGCAGCACTTTCGTAAAATCTAACTCTGCCAATCAACCATGACATGGCAGCAATTAGGGCTCTAAATCCTGAAGTTAGTGCGCCTGTTTGCGAGTGTGTCTTTATGTTCACATTCTCAGACCAGAAAAAATCGTTGTTGTATGTCGTATCATTTAGACCTGCCAACACTTGCGATAGCGTCATGCTGCTGGAATCTACATCCGGATTCGAGATCAAATATAACTGTAGCCAAAATGTACTGTTAGACATCTCCCAGGCGCAGTGAGTTAGGACCCCGAGAGACGTTAAAACTCTGGCCAGTTCACCTTCAATCTTTCCTTCTGAAATTGTCCGATCAAGCGCCTGAATATCTCGTTGAACTTGTCTGGAGACGGCTTTTAAGTCAAGGTCAGGGATATTTAGTTGATGAACGAATGGAAATTCGTTCTTTCTAGCCTCCCTGTATTGAGATTTATAGTCGTCGACCGAGCAAACCAAGTCACTGAATAGCAATGATTGTATAAATGTCTCTAAGGCAGCAATGTCACCATCCGTATTCTTAGTCGATCTTGTTGGAGCGGTCCCCGCAAGCCTCTGTACTGCAGTAATAGTCGAATTGTCTATAATGGTCAGCTGCATTGCAATTTTAACTCCTGAATTAAATCATACTCGGCGACAATGAAAATTGAGGTCCGTCAATTCCGTTGATTCAAGTTTTATCTTTGGTTTGCCTGGTCAGCACGATTGGAGTAGATTGGCCGGACTCCGATGCCTCAACTCTACGCAAATTGATGAAAATCGCGCGCAGGAATTCAATGACCCGACCCGATATGAAACCGGTCGAAGTCGGCCGAGCCGCCCGGGGTTTTGGTGGCGAAGTTGAACAGCCCAAACCGATAGCCCATGAAATGCGAGAGGTCGTATCGCATGTGGAGCGGTGCGCCGATGGGATTCCAGGCCTTGCCGTCCAAGCTATAGAAGAACGTGGCGAGGTCGGCGCGGTTGCGAAAGTCGCAGTCGATCCGCAGATACACGCGCTTGACCGAGATAGGGATGCTTTGGACCTCGACCGGCTTGCCGCTTTCGGCGCTGGTCATAACGACCGACAGCTCATCGCTCGACCGGCGAACGCCGACAAAGCCGTACTTGCCCTGCAAAGCGACCAACCCGGCGATGTCCCCATCCTTCAGACCGCTTGCGTCCAACAAAGTCGTGCCCGAACAGGTTGGGCCAAACGTGCGCTGCGTGAGGGTGTTGCGGGCGTGGACCACCTCATCATCCACTCGTCCCGTCGTCAGCCTCAAGAAGCCTGGGCGAGCCGAAAGCGACCAAAGGTCGTCGTCGGGATTGTGGTTCCACTGCCACGCAAGCGGTAGCGTCTTCTCGTTGAACTCGTCGCTCGCGACGATATCAGACGCTCCGAGCGAAGGTCCAGCCGGAATGTCCAGCGAGTCGGGCAGTTTGCCATCGACGCCGACGACGGGCCAGCCGTCGACCCACTTCATCGGCACCAAGAACGGAATTCGGCCCACCGCTCCATGATCCTGGAAGAGGTAGGCGTACCACTTGCCGTCGGGCGTGTCGATCATCCCGCCCTGGGCCACGCCCTGATCGTGGAACATGACCCGCCCCTCATAAGGACCGGTGATCGAATCCGCCCAATGGACGATCTCGGTTCGCATGTCGCCCTTTGGCCAAGTGATATTCCACAGATAGTACTTGCCGTTCACCTTGAACATCTGCGATCCCTCGGCGCGAAGGCCGACTTCGCCACCGGCTACCGCGCTGGCGTTGTGAACGATGACCTGATCCACGCCGCCCGGCTTGGCCCCCGACAGGTCCGACTTCAGCTCGACCAGACGGATGTCGCCCGCGCCGGTCACGAGGTAAACGCGGCCGTCGTCATCGAAGAAAAGCGAATGGTCGTGGAAGGCGGGCGAGAAGGAGATCTTCTTCCACGGACCCTTCTCGGGCGACTTGGTCGAATAGATGTAGGTCTTGCCGGTCGTGAAGGAAAAGGTGCTGACGTAGAACGTTCCTTGGTGGTAGCGGATGCAACTGGCCCAAGACCCCTTGCCGTACGCGTTCTTTCCGTCCAGCAAATCGAGGGCATCGGTGTGGTCCAGCACGTCGTAGGCGTAGCTGATCAGCTTCCAGTTCACCAGGTCGTGCGACTTCATGATCGGCACACCGGGGCTCATGTGCATCGTCGTGCTGCTCATGTAGTAGTCGTGCCCCACTCGCACGATCGATGGATCGGGAACGTCGGCCCAGATGATCGGATTCTTGGCGTTTTGAGCTTGCATGACCGGAGAGGGACGGACGCTGAGCATCGCCCCGGTTAGCAAAATGGATGCGCAGAGGATCACCATGGCCGCCCTATCCTCGCCAGGTTACCAGGAGGGAATTGATGATGCCGAAACAAAAAAAGCTCGGCGCCCAGTTAGCCCAGACGCCGAGCCCACATGCGAATACAGAAAGACTATTTATCTCGTTTTCGTCGAAGAAGAGCGAGCGCGCCGAAGCCGAGAACGGCCAGTGAAGCCGGTTCGGGAACCGCACTGCCGAGGTCAAACTCGCCGCCGAGGGTGTTGGCCACCACCATGTCACCGAAGATGACGGTATCCAGATGAGTACCGCTCGTGGTGTACTCGTCGAATTGGCCTTGGTGCTGTTGCGATCCGACCCACAGGGTGCCGGTCGAGTAATCCATCGCCAGCGCTGTCAGGTTTGTGAAGCCGGTATCGAAGCTGCCGAGCAACTGGCCGCCCATCGTGTAGTGCTCGATCATGCCACCGTTCCACTGGCTGACGTACAAACCGCCCGAACCATCGTAGGTGATGCCGAGGTACTCGCCGCTCCCGCCGCTTCCCAGCGTGAACATCGTCTGTTCGCCCTGCCAATTGCGGTCGTAAGACAGAACGCGGCTGGAGTCCCAGTCGATGGTGTAGTTGCTGCGTCCGTCGGTGGTGCCGTCGAAGATTCCAGACCAAGTACCGCTATAGCTGGTTCCGGTGGGGCTCAGGCCTAGGGTGTACTGCTTTCCATCGCCCGAGTTTCGGAACTGAGTCGTGCGAATATCGCCATCCACCGCAAGGTTGAACTCGCCATTGGTAACGGTCGGAGCCGAGGCGTCCGAAGTGCCCTGGATCGTCCAGAGATTGTTTCCGGCCCCAAGGTAGTAAGTCGAGTTCGGACCCATTTGCCCGAAAGATGTCGAAGTCGCGAGGATTCCTCCGGCAACAAAAAGAAGGTTAAGGTGTTTATTCATATTGGAAACCCCAAAAACGCCAGTATAAACCCGGGGCAGTATTTCTCCAAGCGATCTGAGAATTCACAATGCATGACCAGCAATTTTGCTGGTCCGTTGGTCCCGATTTGAACCTGGATCAGTAGACCCAGGTCGCGAGCTTGTCTGAATCTGTTGTACCGTTGGTTAGCTGGACCGGATTAGAGCCGTCGGCATTGCATCGCCACACCTGGCGCGTGCCGTTTGCCGTGTAGTAGTAAATGCCCAGTCCATCGACATCGAACGATCCATGGAATTTGTCGGTTGCGTCGGTCGTCAGTTGCGTGACGTTGGCACCGGTCAGATCCATTTGGTAGATTTGGTACGTGCCACCACGATTGGATTCGAAGATGATGTGGGTTCCATCGGGGCTGAAGGCGGGCGTGATGTCATCGGCCGAGTTATTCGTCAAACGTGTCAGATTCAACCCGTTGAAGTTGACCATATAGACTTCGTCGTTGCCGTCGCGGTTGGACGTAAAAACGACCTTGGTTCCATCCAGGCTAATTGCGGGGAAGGAGTCGTTGGCCGTCGAGTTGCTCACGTTGGTTTGACCCGATCCCGTGCCTGACATCGTGTAGATTTCATTATTGCCGTCTCGGCTAGAGACGAAGGCGATGGCGTCGCCGCCGGGGTTCACGCAAGGGCGGAAGTCTTGGGTCGATGAGGTCAGGCTGATGCCGACACCATTGACGATCTTCACGATATTGCCGTTGCTGTCGCTGGAATAGTTGTCGTAAATCTGATCCATGCTCGACTCGAATTGAGCCACGGTGCCAGGGACATCGACGATCGTGCCGCCCTCCTTCGGAATCCGGTGAATGAGGGAGGAGCCAACGACGTTGGTGTTGTTGTAGTACAGCAGGCCAGGCTCGGTGACCGAGGACCCTCCGCCGCCGCAGGCGACGCAGACGAGGACGAGAGCGATGAGATACGGAGACGGCTTTGTCATTGGTAAACCCCTAGTTGTTACCATCGTACTTGAAGCCGCCTCGCACATTCAATCCAGGTAGGACCGTGGGCCCGTGCCTACCTGGTTTCGATCTTGAGAACGGTGATGGAGTACGGGGGGAAGGACCGAGTGAACTTCGACCCGAGACCGGAGATCGTCGTCGTTTCCGGTGCGACCTTCTTTGGATCGGCGATCGAATTCATGTCCTTCGGGTCAGCGCCCGCAAGTTGAATCTGCGTTCCCGATGACCGAACGTTCGAGATTCCCTTGAGGTCGAAATCGACGGTCTGCGACGTGGACTGCGGGTTGACGACCTTCAGGTAGATCGTGCCTGTCTTGCTGTCCATCGTGGCGACGTGGAACAGAGCGGGGATGGTTTGCTTGCCGTTGCTTTGGGTTGGCACGCCGGAGTCGGTCGAGACGATCGTCTTGTCGCCGAGGTTCTCGCCGAACATCTGCTGGGCATAGTATGAAGGCGAACCAAAGCTGGTGAGGCCATCGTAGCCAATCAGGTTCACTGCCCACTGGCGTCCACCGGGATTCACGTTCACCAGCAACGGCGCGTAGCAGGACATCTCGACGATGTCCGAATTTCGCTCCATGCCCGTCATGAAGGCGGCGTCGGCGAGCGCACAGTTCAAATTTGGGGTCGGTCCCTTTTGCCCCGCGTTCGTCCACGGTTCGGGAACGTCCTGCGAGGCCCATTCACCCACAAAAATCCGCGGTCCTCGGCGGCTATAGTCGTCGTACTTGCTGGCCATCGCCATCATGTCCCAAGTGCTGGCATAGTAGTGCTCGTCAACCAGATCGGGTCGCCGGATGTTGATGGGGAACTTGACCCCAAGCCAGTCCTTGCCGCCCGTCGTCGAGATGACCTTGATCTTGGGATATTTCTTCTTGATGGCGTCGTAAAACTGGGCAAAGCGGCCTTCGTAGCTACCGGTTTCGTCGAACCCGTCTTCGTTGCCCACTTCGACGTATTGCAAATCGAAGGGCTTGGGATGTCCGTCCTTGGCGCGCCGGGCTCCCCATTTGGTGCTCGTGCTTCCCGTCAGATATTCGATTTCATTGAGGGCGTCCTCTACAAAGCCTTGCAACTCGGGACCGGCTTCGATGACGTCGCGACGGAGGACGTAACCGGCGAAGACCGCCAACACCGGCTTGGCGTTCATGTCTTCGATCCAGTTCATGTACTCCAGCAAACCGAGACCGTCCGACGAGCGATAGCCCCATGGGCACTGGTGTCCGGGCCGATCTTCGAGCGGGCCCAGCGTGTTCTTCCAGTCGAATCGCTCCTTGAATAGGTTGCCCTCCAGGTAGTTGCCGCCGGGGAAGCGAAGGAACTTCGGCTGCATGTCCTTCAACAGCTTCAAGAGGTCGGGGCGAGTTCCGTTCGGACGGTTGTTGGTGGTGGGCGGGAAAAGGGAAACGAGGCTCAGCCAAACGGGGCCGCCCTTGGCGCGAACGACGAATCGGGCGTCCGCCGTTTTGGGAGACGACGCTTTCGTGGTCAATGTGAGTTCATATTTCTTCCACTTGGAGACTACGCCGCTCACCGTGCCCTTCGCATAGATTTCCTTTCCGTCGGCGCTTTCTATCGAAACCTCGATGTCCTCGCTGGTGGCGGCGCGGGCAAAGAGCGAAACGCGGTAATCGGTGATTGGCCAGACGGGGATGCCCCAGTAGCCGTCGTTGGCGACGCCAAGCGTGCCGTCGCCTTCCATCTTGAGGCTAACGCCAAGGGCCGGTGTCGGGGCGGTGTCGTGGTCGAGCGACAGCTTGGTGTTACCTTCCGGCGTCCAATGCGGGATGGTGCGCGGGTTGTCTTTGAACGCCCGGTTCTGGATCAGTTCAGCGTAGAGTCCGCCGTCGTACGAGTGGTTGATCTCCTCCGTCATCAGACCGTAAAGCATTGGGCTGACCTTATGGCCCGGCTTGGTCAGATCGAGCGTGATCGAGGTCTGAGCGGGCACCGTCGCGGCAAGAAAGGCGGCCGCCATCGACAATGATTTCAGCTTGAGGGAGATCATGGACGGATATTACCATTCTCGTTTAGCAATATCCTGTCGTCTGCATTAGGGCTATTGATAGAACGCTTGGCCATGAAGGCGTACAATCTTGACTCTAGTTATGTTGTCGCCCGATCTTGCCCGCCGCTTTTCTAACTCGACCCTTGGTCATGTTGGGCGAAAGTATCCGTACCATATGAGCCACCTCTTTTATGGCCCGGAAACCTTAACGCCATCTGAGCGACATCCGATCTTTTACGGCAGCTTTGACTGGCATAGTTGCGTCCATGGGTGGTGGCAGCTTTTTCGAATCGCCCGGCTGCAGCCTGCCCTTTCCCACGAAATTTATGATCGAGCGGTGACAGTCTTTACGGCGGACGCTGTTCGGGGCGAGGTCGAATATCTGACCAAAAATCCGTCATTCGAGCGGCCGTATGGTTGGGGGTGGCTGTTGGCGCTTCATCAGGAGATGTGGCTCCAGACGACCGACGGCGCATCCACACTCGAACCGCTGGCCCGGCTCATCGCCGATCTTTTGAAGGACTACCTGCCGCGCCTCACCTATCCGATCCGAGCGGGCACGCATGCCAACACCGCCTTCGCGCTGATCCATGCGCGGCGCTGGTTTCATGTCTTTGATTCAGATGGACACGAGCTTGTCGTCGACTGGGCAAAGAGTCGATTTGGCAACGATTCGGCGGCGCCTTGGCTGGAGCCGAGCGGCGAGGACTTCTTGTCACCGACCCTCACCGAAGCGGTTCTGATGGCGGAGATTTTGCCTCCTGGCGAGTTTGTTAAATGGTTCGAGCACTTTCTGCCGAACTTGCCCGACAATCTTCTAGCTCCAGTCGATGTTTCGGATCGGACGGATGGGCGGATCGGACATCTCGACGGGCTCAACCTTAGTCGGGCTTGGTGCTGGCGGATTTTGGGGCTCCATATGCCCGCCATTCGCGAGCTGACAGACAAGGCGTTTCTGTCGCAGATGGACGCGGCCCTGCCGCACCTGGAGGCCAACTACATGAGCGAGCACTGGCTGTGCTCGTTCGCTTTGCTGGCGCTCACCGATAGCGGTAAAGCTTGACGCGCTGGACCTTCCAACTGCCGTCGTAGAGGTGGATGTGCCGGCCTTGGTGGGTTTCGTCCCCGTTGAGCCAGCGTCCACCGACCCATTGGCCCTGGTCATCGAAGGTTCCTTCTTGAACCGAGTCGATGCCAACCTTGCCTTGGCCATCGGACGGCGCAAAAGTGACGACGACGCCCTTTCCGATCACAAGGAATTCATCGGTGCCGGTCTGAAGGATCATGGCAGAGCCTTCGGCGACGCCAGGAGGAGTCTCCCAACGGCCAACCCCAAGCGTTGGAAGGTTGGTCGTTGTGCCTTCGGGCGCGGCGGGGGTTTTGTCGAAGTTGGCTTCGAAGACGATTCCGTCGAGCTCGGCTCGTTCAGGCTTGCCATCGGACTTCCAGTCGAAATCGACATGCGGCGTCAGGCCGATGATCCGGTTCGTAGCTTGACATTCCAAGACCGTCGGGGCGATCTTTGAGAGGATGCCGTAGCATTCGGTGATGCTTCGCGCTTTGTCGCCAGATTGGTTCTCGATGGAGAACGGACCGACGCCGATGGCGTGGTGCTTGGCGTAGGCGTACAGGGCGTTGGCGGCGGCGCGAGTCGAAGGCGCGATTTCGGGGATGAAGAGCGAGTTTCCGCTTCGCATGTAGCGGGCCGACCACTCGGGGAAGTTTGAGAAGTAGACGTCGGGAGAGAGCAGATCGAGGTGCGGAGCGGCGGTCTGCCAAAGCTCGATGAGGTGGGGAAGCGGACCTCCGCTCGGATACTGGCCGGGCTTGTAGCCAGGGCGAATGAGGGCGGCGTTGGCATACATCGGGATGTCGTAGGCGGTTTTTCCGGCCTTGGCGACATGGTCGGTGTAGGATGCGACTTGCCAGGCGGTGAAGATTTCGTCGGCTTCGGGACCGGTGCCGAAGACCTCGGCCCAGGTTCCGGCGGCGCGCTTTCCGGCGGCTTCCCAGATGGCTTGAACCTCGGGACCGAGTTCGCCTTTTTCCAGCTTCATCGTAAGGACGGACGGCACTTTGGCCTGGTAGATGGCTTCGGATTCGGGAGAGTGGTCGCGGGCGTCGGGGATCATGCCGATCTCGTTTTCGACCTGCGCCATCACGACGGTCTGCTCTTTCGAGTCGAAGTTGCGGGTCCAGGCGAGCAGGGAGGCAAAGGTCTTGGCGTCGGCGTTCCGACATTGGGCGCTGGCGGGGGACACGATCTCTTGCGCTTCGCCGTTGGCGAGGCGAACCCGCGGGAATCGCTTGGTGTCGCGCTTGACCCAGCTTGGCGCGTAGCAAGACATGCTGTTTTTCCAGGTCCCAAACCAGAGGTAGACCAGCTTGAGGTCATGCTTTCGGGCGAGTTCGATCGCGCCTTTGACCAAGCTGAAGTCGGGCTTTCCTTCTTCCGGCTCGATGCGGTCCCAGTACACCGGAAGCATGACAGTGTTGAGGTTCATGCCGTGGAGCTTGGCAAAGATGCCGTCGAGTTGCTTGAGGTCAGATGCGTTGGAGTTTCCGAGTTCGCCGCCTAGGATCAGGAACGGCTTGGAGTTCACGATAAGCTGCTTCGTCGCTCCGGCTTGGCGAAGGTGCGGAATGTTGGTCATGGTCGATTGGCCCCACGCGGTTGTGGCTGAAAGAGTCATCGTTAACCAGCAAATCAATCTCAGCGGCGAGCTCATTCGACCGCAGGTTACCATGACCGCAGGACGAGGCTAGAGTCCGCCGCGGCGAGAGCCGAGGTGGGTACGGATTGCGGCGCCGATGGTTTGCCGCATCTCTTCGGCGTCCTTCGCATCGACATCGACGACGTGGACCGAGTGTCCTCCCATCGCCGCGCTCACAGCCGTGACCGAAGCTAGCCCTCGCATTCGCTGAAACCAAGTGGCGCGGATTGAATAGTGCTGGATGCGGTCGAAGGGGATGATGGTCGCCTGCTTGCGCAGGACGCCTCGCCGCGCGGCTAGGATGTCGTTGGTCCAAGAGTAGCCAACGTACCGGTAGTTGATGATAGCGGCGACGATGCACCAAATGGCGAGGAACGGAGTTAGCCAAAGAGCGTTCCAGTGCAGCCAATATCCGAACGGGAGCGAGAGCATGATGACCCAGGTGATGAAGTGCTGCCACGCAAATCGCGCGATGCTTTTTGGGCTGATGCGCCGCCACCGCAACGCCTCGAATTCGAACTCGGGGAGGAGCAGTTTACCGATGGAAGCAGCCCCGTTTTCGGGAATGATCGGGCAAATCTTGTTAGCCGAAGCGACGTCTTTGGTGTCGAACGACCCGGCGGTGTCGGCGTACAGTTCGCAGTAACCGAAGAGGCGGTACAGCATCGGTTCGACGACGCGAACAACCTGGATCCTACCAACAGGCACGATGTTTCGGAACTGGGTGATGAGCCCATGGGTGAGCAGGAGACCCCGTTCATGCTTCTCGATACGGAAGCCGTAGTAACGGGTCGCGGAGATAACGATGGAGAGAATCCAGCCGATGACGAAAAGGCCGACAAAGGTAAGCGCGCCGAGCAGAGCGCCCATGACCGGATTTTGACGGGACAGCCAGTGAAAGAAGGGCGAGATGATCTTGCCGGAGCCTTCGAATTGGAATACGGCGACAATACTGCCGATGACATAGGCGGCGCGGTTACCCAGTGCCCCGGCGAGAAGGACCTGTCGAGGGCTGAGCTCGTACAGCGTCTCGGCTTTGGCGGCTGCGGATTCTTCTTCGGCTGGATGGCCGCCGCTACGTTTGAGGAGGGCAGATTGAAGGCTATTTGCGTCTTCGACGGAGAGCGCGCTCAGTTCGCCTTCGGCCTTGGCCCCGGCGGCGGTTTCGACTTTGATAGCGGCCGCGCCGAGGAAACGATGCCAGATGGTTCGTTCGATGTTGACGTTCTGGATGCGTGCCAGGGGGATGGTTCGCCGCTTTCGCCAGATGAAACCGGTCGAGATCACCAGCGCTTCGTTCTCGATGAAGAAGGTGGTCGAGAAGTAGTGCATGACCGTGCTGATGATGGAGATGGCGCCGACGGCGGCAACGGTAATCGCGACTTTGAGCGCCAAGTCGGTTTCGGATGAATGGCGGCCCGAAACGAAAATGGCGACGATGGGTGCGGCTAGCGACTTGATGGTCGAGACGAAGTAGGAGCCGAATTTGATGATGACGGCGGCGTAGTGCAGGCGACGCGGCTGGTCAAACATGGTCGGCCTGAGTCTCCACCAGCATCTTTCGCAACTCTTCAGCCTCGTCCGGAGTCAAACCCGGAATCTCGCCCACCGAGCCGTGAGCTCCCGCCACGTAAAGATGGACATGAACCAGACCGAACTTACGGGCGATCGGGCCCGACGTGATGTCGACGTGCTGGACGCGGTCCCTGGGTACGAAGCGCTGGATTTGGTTCCAGATGCCGTGGCGAAGGATGACCTCTTGATCCGTGATTTCGTACCGCCAGACCTCCCATTGCCGTTTGACCAGGCTGGCCGAAAGGACTCCGATTCCAAGCCAAAACAACGGCATCGCAATGGGAAACGACCAGGGGAGGATGTCGCCTTTGATCAGCCCCCACTCGACCGCCGACGTGATGACGGCGATGATGGCGTAGGAGATGAGATTCGAGAAAAGCCACACCTTACGAATAGCGGGGTGGATTGGCTGAGGGCCGTTGGTGGTTTGGCGTGGCGTTGGCGATTCCATTGGTTCGACCAATAATCAGGACGGGGAGTCCGCCCTGTTCGTTGCGTTAGTCGAACCTAAAGACGGGCTACTCGGGCAGCTTGAACGTCATCAGGAGGATTCGTTTCCCCTTGTCCTCGAAGCTCTTAGGGCGCTTGCCGTCGAGGCCGTAGCAGATCGTCAAGACCTTATCTTCGAGCTTGTAGATCGTAGGAATGGTCTTGCCCTTATTCGGTCCTTCGGTGCCAATGATGTCCATCGCCAACGGTTTGGAGTCTTTGATCTCCTTGAGCTTGCCGACGTCGTGGCCGTGCCCCTCGTCGTAGTCGTAGGTGTCGTCCTTGATGATCAGGACCATTTTGTCGAGAAGGGATTTCGGGAGGGAAAAATCGCCGAGTTGCCCTGCGGTGGCTTTCCATGTGCCCTGGATTTTCTTCAGATCGGCTTGGGCCGAGACGGCGAGAGCAAGGCTAATGAGGGTGATAAGGATCGATTTCATGATTCTTTTCGGAGGGGTCGAACGGGGACACAGCAATCCAGATCGAGGATGCTCCAGCCCTGGGAGTCGTCGGAATTTCGAAAGATCTCCATGCTGGGAGCGTCGGTTGGCTCATAGCCGCTATCGGGGAGCCAGTGGGCGAACAGATGAGTCCAGCCGCGATGAACCTTGTGAATGTCGCCGTGGCAATGGAGCATGGCACAGCGTTGGCTGGCGACCGTCGCGTACGAGAGTTCATCGGTTTCGGCGAAGCCGCTCGGGACCTCCATGCAGAGGTCGAGGCGGTAGCGTGAAACAGGAACGAATTCGGGATTATCGGGAGAGATGGTGGCGAGTCTCGCGCCTGGATAGATCCCCTTGGACCTGCCCCAAGTGAGGAGTCGATCTAATCCAGACAAGAGGCGGTCGGGTTGGAAGCCGCCGATGACGCGCACGTAGGCGAATCGTATTGCTGGCAGTTCCTCGACCCTCACCACAAAATGATCTCCTGATTCTTTCGAACCAGTACTACCATAGCCTCGGTTCGCGAGAATGTCTTGTCTAATCTTGCTATCTTCGCCGGCCCGGCCCTTTCGATGCTGGCTTGGTGGGTAACCATAGACCTCGCGGAAGGCGCGGGTGAAGTCGGACGACTGGGCGAATCCGCAGTCCAGGGCAATGTCGGTGAGGGTGGGACGGGACGGCGTCTCCATCTGCGTGAGAGCCTTTTGCAGGCGCAGACGCCGGACAAAGACGCTTGGAGTTTCGCCGGTGTACTCCTTGAAAATGCGGTGGAAGTGGAAGGGCGAAAAGTGGGCTAGATCGGCCAGGGTTTCGAGGGGTAAGGCTTGGTCGAAGTGGCTTTCGATGTGGTCGATGACGGCGTTCAGCCGCCGCTCGTAGACGTGGCGGGAGGACTCCATTTACCTTTCGTAGAGCGGAGTGCTGTCTTCGAATCGAGGCCCATTTTCGTCGCAGACCGCGAAGCGGGAGCGACCGGCCATGTGGACTCCAGCGTGGCGACCTTTGGCATCCAGCACATAAAAGTTGAGCCCGAAATTGGGGCGGCCCTGGTCGTTGAGGAGGCGCTTCTCGATCGTGTTTTGCGAGACCCGCTTGAGGGCGGTTAAGCCTGCGTCTTTGGGGTGAGCGCCGCGGCGCATTTCTTCGACGATGAGGTAGGAGCAGAGTCCGTAGAGATTGGCTTCGCCTCGCCCGGTGGAACCGGCAGCGCCGACGTCGCCGTCGACATAAAGGCCCGCGCCGAGGATTGGCGAGTCGCCGACCCGGCCAGGAATCTTGAACGCAAGTCCGCTGGTGGTGGTGACGCCGCAGATTTCGCCTTTGCTATTGATGCCATTGCAGTTGATGGTGCCCCATAGGTGCTCGGGGTCGATCATTCCCTCGGCCACGAGTTCGAGGGCCACGCGCAAGGATTCGCCGCCGCGCTTCTTGGGGTCCAAGTAGTGCTCGGGGTCGAGTCGGCGCTTCCATTCCAGCCAGATTTGGCGGCTTCGCTCGGTGTTGAGGTCGGGTTCGATGGTCATGCCCATATTGCGGGCGAACTCGGTCGCGCCCTTGCCGACGATGAGGTGGTGATCGGTCGAGCTTGCGACCATTTGCGCGACCTTGGATGGGGTCTTCACGCCTTCGATGCAGGCTACGCCGCCCGCCCATTTGCGCGGCCCGTGCATGCAACACGAATCGAGTTGGACCACGCCGTCCGCGTTGGGAATGCCACCGTAGCCAACGCTGGTATCGGTGGGGTCGAGCTCGACGATATTGACGCCGGCAATGAGGGCGTCGAGGACGTCGGAGCCCCCGGTGATCATGCGAAACGCGCGCTGGACACAGGTTTCGTCACCGCCGTTCTTATCCGAATTGCCGTTGCCGCTGGCGATGACCAGCGGCTTGATCTCGGACGGCTGGTAAACGAAGGGCATTCCTTTGACGATGGGCGCGGCGGCGATGGCGGCGGCAGAGGTCAGGACTTGGCGGCGGGTCGGCATGCGGGAATTCTACACCTCGAATCAGGATTTCGGAACCGAGATTGTTTGGCCGAAAAGCCAAGTATCATGGCTACTAGAGAGCCGCCCGATGTCCATTCGCCCCGTTCAGAAAATCGTCAAAGCCAAACCAACGCTGGAGGGCGCGGGGGTTCATCTTCGCCGCGCCTTCGGGTTCGAGAATCCGAGCGAATTCGATCCATTTTTGCTTCTGGACGACTTTCGCAATGATATTCCTGAAGACTACTTGGCGGGGTTCCCTTGGCACCCGCACCGGGGAATCGAGACGATCACCTACGTGTTGGCGGGGTCGGTGGAGCACGCCGACAGTCTGGGCAACAACGGGGTGATTTCGCCGGGCGATGTGCAATGGATGACGGCGGGGCAAGGCATCATTCACCAAGAAATGCCGATGGGCGATCAACTTGGACAGATGCACGGCTTTCAGCTTTGGGCGAACCTTCCGTCGTCGCTGAAGATGACTGCGCCGAGGTATCAGGAGATTCAATCGCAGGAGATCGCGTCGATGATCGACGACGATGGGACCCATGTTCGGATCATCTGCGGCGAGTTTTGGGGCAAGCGAGGACCGGTCGATGGCATCGCGGCCGATCCGATCTATCTGGATGTGTCGGTACCGCCCGGAAAGCGGAAGGTCTTGCCGATGGACACCCGGCGACAGGCGTTTGCCTACGTGTTTGCGGGATCGGGGCACTTCAGCAATGCGTCGGCTCCGCTAGCGGTTCCGACGGAGGGGACCCAATGGCTGGAGACGAGCGCTCCGCCGACCGAGGCGGACAACCGAACCTTGATCCTGTTTTCCAGTGGGGATGAGGTGGAGGTTCAGGCGGGCGAAGTAGGGATTCGGTTCTTGCTGATTTCTGGGAAGCCGTTGCAGGAGCCGGTCGCATGGTACGGGCCGATCGTGATGAACACGCAGGAAGAGCTTCAGCAGGCGTTTTCGGAGTTGCGAGAAGGCACGTTTTTGAATCATTGATGCCTGGGGTTGAGTCATTTTGACTCCCCTCCGGTTCACTTCGTTTACCGACTCCCCGCTGGGGCGTAGCTTGGTC
Source organism: Armatimonadota bacterium (assembly GCA_016125185.1). Classification (NCBI taxonomy): domain Bacteria; kingdom Bacillati; phylum Armatimonadota; species Armatimonadota bacterium. The sequence continues at coordinate 119,126 of WGMG01000011.1, forward strand.
TTACCCGTGGCGGAAGATGGACCTTTGACTGAGGCTTGGACCGTCGATGACGGGGCCGTCGGGTGTCCATTGAATGGGGTCGATGCGCATGAGGCGGGCGGATCGGTCGGGGTTCCAGGCGTGGTAAACGGCGACGAGGGTTTGGTTATCGGGGCCGAGGACGATGGAGTTGTGACCCGGGCCTTCGATTTTTCCGGGGATGGTTCGCAGGACTCGGGGGCGGTCCTGGGTGGTGTTGGTGTACGGCCCGAGCGGGTGGTCGGCAGAGACAAAGTCGACCCCATAGGTCTCGTTTTGCCAGTTACCGCCGCTGTAGAAAACGTAGATTCGCCCCTCGTGCCGCACGACGCTGGGGCCTTCGAGGGTGTGCCAGTCGAGCGTTTGGCCGTAGATCGGACGGTTTGATTGGTAGCGTTGCCAGTCGCTGGTGGCGCGGGCCACGACGACGGGCTGACCGGCGAGTTGGGTTGGCGAGATCATGCGATCGACCACCAATGAGGTGCCGGGGCGGTCGCCATCGAGGAAGTCGGTTGCGTAATAGAGGTAGTGATTGCCGTCGGTGTGGAGGAAGATGTGGGGGTCGATGGCGAAGGGGATTTGGGGGTCGGTGAGTTGGCCTTGGTCGCGATAAGGGCCTTCGGGCGACGGCGCGGTGGCGACCCGAATCTGGTGGTTTTTGTCGCCTTGGCCAACCGAGTAGACCATGTAGTAGGTTCCATTGATTTCGGTGATCTCGGGAGCCCAGTAGCAACCGTCCTCGAATCCTTCGGGTTTGATGAGGGCGAGGCCAAGCGAGGTCCAGTTGACCAGGTTTTCGGAGCGGAGGAGTTGGAACACGCGGTTGTCGTCGGTGATGGCACCTCCGGTGCCGACCGCATAGAAAAATGGTCCAAAATGGCACGCAAATGGGTCGGCGAAGTAGCTTTCAAAGACCGGATTTGTATAGCTAATCTCCGATTTAGTCTCGATATTTGGGGTCAAAACATCGGCCATTGCGGTTGTTTGAGGGAGTAGAGGCGAAATTTCTTTCGAAATCATCGCTTATCTGTGATAATATAGCACAGTAACTAAGCAAAGGCGCTGGTTTCGCTTCGCTTAGTGGAGATTTCGATCACCGATGAGGAATAGAATCGACTCGCACTATCTGCACGTCAATGGGGGCGCGGGGGCCGAGGTGTTTAAGGCACTGGGCTCTGAGACCCGTCTTGAAATCCTCTCTCTACTAGTTTCGGGCGATCGCAACATCAACGAGATTTGCCTTCATTTGAACCTATCGCAACCCACGATCAGCAAACATATGCAGATTTTGGAGCAGGTTGGCCTCGTGGTGAGCGAGTACTTGCCGGGGACGCAAGGCATGCAGAAACGATGCCGTCTTCGCTACGACCAGATGATCGTTTCGTTTGAGAGTTCGGCCGAGGTCGAGGAGCGGGTGGAAGAAGTTTCCATGCCGGTTGGCCTATATAGTGTGGCGGAGGCGATGCCGCAGTGCGGTTTGGCGAACCGCGAGAAGATCATCGGATTCCTCGATGTTCCGCAAGCGTTTTTGGACCCCGAGCGGGCCACGGCCGAAATTCTTTGGATGGCGGGCGGGTACGTCGAATACATCTTTCCAAACTCTCTTCCGGCGGCGGTCGAGATTCTTCGCATGGAATTCATCTGCGAAGCCTGCTCGGAAGCGCCGAATTACAACCACGATTGGCCCTCGGACATCACGCTGTGGGTCAACGACACCGAGGTTGGCACGTGGACCTCGCCGGGCGACTTTGGCGCGAAGCGCGGCGCGCTAAACCCGTCGTGGTGGATCGACCACATGACGCAGTACGGCGCGCTGAAGATTTGGTCCATCGACCGCGAGGGCTCGTCGCTGGACGGCAATCCGGTTTCCGGCATCACCTTGGCCCAGGCGAACGTTCGACCCAACCAGCCGGTGCGAATCCGCGTCGGGGTGAAGCGCGACGCCGTCCATCGAGGCGGCTTCAACCTGTTTGGCAAGGGATTTGGCAACTATGCGCAGGACCTGGTTCTGCGGCTTCACTACGTGATGAACCCGACCGAGGCAGCCGATCGCCCGGTCCTCAAACGATCTTTCAATCCTGATTTCGACCCTGCAATCAAAACGCTCGAGGATGAGTAACGACCATGAAAAATAAAGCATTTACGCTCATAGAACTTCTAGTAGTCATCGCGATTATTGCGATTCTGGCGGCAATCCTCTTTCCGGTTTTCGCACAGGCGAAAGCGGCGGCAAAGAAGGCTTCCGACCTTAGCAACGTCAAACAAACCACGCTCGCGGCGATCATTTACCTTTCCGACAACGACGACGTATTCGTCGCGAACGGCGAGGGAATGGTGCCGGGAAACGCGGGTAACTGGTCCACCATGGAACCGTGGACGGGCCAGACCAACTTCTACGGCAACACGTATGGCGCGGGTGCGGGCGGCGATCCCCCCAACCAGGCTCCGCTTGGATTTATGGACCCGTTGGTGGTTCAGAACTGGGGACGAGAGACGTATCCGTACATCAAGAGCATGGATATGCTCGTGAGTCCGTCGGCGCCGAACGACGCCGATCCGAAATGGGCTCCGGTGCCGAACAACGCCAAGGCGGGCCGCACCAGCTACATGATGAACGGCTGTGTGAGCCGTTTGTCTTCGACGGCGGTTAGCAAGCCCGCGGACATCGTGCTGTTCCAATCTCGTGCGACGACGGTTAAAGAAGCCATCGTCTCGCCGCGTCGAAGCTACTTTACGGATGGAGCGAAGCACGCGAATGACGCAGACATCTCTTGGGGCGGCTTCAATTTTGCGAAAGGCGGCAACTACGGATTCACCGATGGCCACGCGAAGTTCCTGAAGCGAAAGGCGCTGCGATTCAAGCAACTCGGCTTCTTCGAGTGGGTGTATATGGACAGCCGCGGAACGTGGGTGAACCCGGACACGAACCCGACGATGGACGCTGATCCTGAACTTGGCCTGAATTACTGGGGATCATGGGGGCAATGCGACGCGTCGCAAGTGCCTTAGCCATCGGTCTCGTCGCCCTGCTTGCCTTCGGGGCGGCGGGGTGCTCGACCGAGGAGAATCCGATCACGCCTCAGAAGATGCAGGAGATTCGGAAGAAGGAGTCGCAGGAACGGGCGAATTTTCATCCGGACATGAATGCTCCGAAGCCTGGAGGGTAGGGAGTTAGCGGGGAAAGCTTTGATAGGGTTTTCCCATCCACCCCGTCTCCGATTCTCGGAGCCACCCCTCCAAGCTTTGGAGGGGAGCGCTCTTTCGTGGTTGTTGGAACAGCCATTCGTCAGAAGATAGTTGGAATTGGGAGGCCGGGTTGCCGGGTCTCCCAATTCCTATTTAGAAATCGAGGATAGTAAGAGAGTGCTATGTCTGCTTTTGATGGCGGTGACCATGTCTAGCCAGGAAACCTACACGAACCCGGTCTATAACGCGAACTTTCCCGACCCGTTTGTGGTGCAGGACGGCGGGACATTCTACGTTTACGGGACTCAGCGCAATGGGCAGGGATTTCAGGTCATGTCGTCGAAGAACTTGGTGGACTGGACGGTGCTTGATCCAGTCGGAAAGCCGTCTTGGTCGCACAGTCAGATGTGGGCGCCGGAGGTTTACAAGCATGACGGCAAGTGGTATTTCTTCTTTTCGGCGCTGAACCCGACGACGAACAAGCGGGATTTGGCGGTGTCGATTGGCGATGGTCCGCTCGGTCCGTTCCACGATCTGGCGGTTCTCGTTCCGGGCGTGTCGGAGAACTCGGGGCCGTCGCAGGACGGGGCGATCGACGCGACACTGTACTTTGAGGACGGCAAGACGTACCTGCTGTATATTCGGGAGGCAGCGCCGCGAGCGCTGAAGATCGTCGAGCTCGCGCCGGATTTTTCGAAGACAGTGGGTGAGGCGAAGGACCTTTTGCACGCCGATCGGAAGATCGAGCAGGGGATTTTGGACGCGCCGACGCTGATCAAGCGGGACGGGACGTATTGGCTGTTCTTCTCGGGCGGGTGGTTTCAGTCGTGGAAGAAGGATGCCAACTACCGGGTTTGGTACGCGACGTCGTCGTCCTTGATGGGGCCCTATAAGAAAGCGGCGAAGCCGCTGATCGAGGGGAAGAAGGATTTGGTTTACAGCCCCGGGCATCAGACGATTTTCGAGCTGCCGTCGGGCGAGTGGTGGATCGCCTATCATGGATGGGATGCGGAAGGGGACCCGATGTACGGGCATAACAAGCATGGCCGGACGTTGCGGATCGATCGGTTGACGTGGACGGCGAAGGGACCGCACGTGGATGGTCCGTCGGTGACACCGCGGGTTCGTCCGACGGTTGGGGATTAAGCTTCAGGGAGTGGCTTATTCCCAGACCTCCTCCCCACCGCTTCATTTCATTCAGCGACTCCACATGAATCCTGCCTTTGTGGCAGGCTCCATTGTGGACCCTCCCCAGGGAGTAGCGTGGTTAGTCAGAGATCGAAGGCGATTCGGCGCAATTTAGTCTCGACATATGGAGATTTACAATAGAACGAGTGGGAATTGACTCAGATCGAGCCTAATAGCCACGCTGCCCACCTGAGGGGGGCCGGTAAGCGTAGCGAACCGGAGGGGGGAGGCGGAACACCAATCTATGATCAGAGGTTCTGAGGTTTAAGAGTCCCCGAAAGGGAATCCTTATTGACCTGCCCGACAATTACACAGGCGAGACGCCTGTGCTCCCAAAGAATTAGGAGGCCATCCCGGGCCGATGCCCGGGATGAGGTTGAGGGTTATTTGCCGATCGACTTGCCTTTCGACAGGATTTGGCTGAGCGATTGGAGCGAGCCGAGGGCGTCGGACATTTGGCTGAGCGCCGCCTCCGCCTGTTTCGGGTAGGCGGCCATAATCGCGCGGACCTGCTTTTGCTGTTCGGCCGATAGCCCGGCAAGGACTTGGCGGCTAAGGCTGATCTTGAACGGTGCGGGGCCGGGGCCGTGACCTGGGCCGATCCAGTGTCCACCGTTGCCGCACGTGTCGTCACCGGTCCAGACGAAGATTCCCGCACTGATCAGTTGAACGATCTTGGCAATCTTCACGCCGGGGGACGAGGTGTCGGTGGTCTGGTAGAACGCGAACCAAATCTGGCCGGTTTGCCCGGCGGAGAGGTGGAGATCGGTCGTATTTTGGATGGTCGAGGCTCCGACGATCTGCTTCCACTCGACGAACGGCACACCATCGACGTGCGTGTTGGCGCGGACGTTTTCGGCGTGGTCGGTGAGGACGGTTCCGTCCTGGTTGCTGAACGTGGTGGCAGCCGCATCGACGGTGTCGGGCGGGGTGGGCGGCGTGAGGACTTTGATGAAGTCCAGGCTGTCCGAAAATTGGCCGGTGTCGACATTGAAGGCGTCGACCCAGATTCCGGGGCCGTGGGGACCTCCGATGCCTCCGGGCGGCGCATAGACGACGAGGATTGCGATGTCGGTGGTGCCGACGGGAACCGTGTGGTTGCCCGGCGACGTGTAGAGATGGTTGCCATCGGCGGCGCCATTGACCGACATGAAGGCGAAATTCACGGGAGTCCCGTTGAAGTCCTGCACGGCGAAGCCAAGGGCGTTGAGCGTGTCACCGGCGGAGGCGTGTCCTGTGGCCTCGTCGATGATGTTGTTCTGAGTGCTGAAATGGTGGTGGCGAACCCCTCCACCCGAATGGGTGTAAACAATGTACTTAATTGAAGTGTTGATCATGTCCAAAACATCCCGCTTGGAATTTGCAAAACAAGGGCAGGGCAACGTTTTATGTCCGCCCTCACTGTCATTCTAAATCTGCCGGTATTTTTGCGAGGTTAGGGGGGTGAAGAATGGTTCGAACTACCTATGGTTTTGGCCGCCATAATGGCGGGGTCGTCCCGATTATCGGGACTCCTCGGACTTTTCTTGAACGGCAATTACCAGGGGTCAAACGCGGCTTCGCTGCGCGTTTGACCCCTGGCTCGTGTCTTAAACTCTTTGTGATGGTCCTCCCGAGGACGCTCGGGTGGTGGAAGGTGAGCACGTCCTGGGCTATGTGTTTTGAACCCGCAACTTAGATATGAGGCCCCTTCCACCCAGTCGCCTTTCAAACCCGCACAGCATCTTAGCCCTACCGAGGCCGTACACGAGACGTGGAGTTCGAGGCGTACTGAGTATCCGGGGCGACCTAGGCAATTCCTATGGTACACCGTCATTTCGGCATCGATGTTTCGGCAAAGGACTTTCGAGTCTGTTTCGTCTTTCGCGGCAAAGCGTATGTGGAGGGTTTTTCCAATACGGCGGAAGGCTTCGACCATTTAGTGGAGTGGGCAAGGGAGGTTGCTCTTGGCGGGCGGCTGCGCTTCTGTCTGGAGCATACCGGCGGCTATGAGTCGGAACTCGTTGGCTACCTTCAGTCTCGGGGTTTCTATGTGAGCGTAGTGGACTCGAGCCAGTCTCATCACTTTCGGCTCTCGTTGGGCAAGCGAGGCAAAAGCGATGCGGGCGATGCCTACTGCTTGTCCTTATACTCCAAAGAGCGTCAACCGAAGAGTGGAATCCAAGGCCGGACCCCTATCTCTGTTACCTCCAACTCGTGAGAGCCAGAGACGCGTTCGTCGAGGATTTGACGAGGCTCAGAAACAGAGCCGGATCGCCCGGAGTTCTGACGATGGTGCGCGAACAGCTCGACATGGCGGTGGCCGTCACCCGCCACGCCATCCAGAATTTGGAAGCCAAGATGAAAAAACTCGAAGAGAGCGTCGAAGAACTAGGACGACAAGCCAGACGGCTTACCAGCGTTACCGGCATCGCCCTGACCAGCGCGCGGCAAATCCTGAGTGAAGTAGGACCGGTCTGCGCCTACCCCACGCCTGAAAAACTCGCCTTGGCCGCAGGACTCGTCCCCCTCCCCAAAAGATCCGGAACCAGCCTGAACCAAACCGGACTCCAGCCTTACGGAAACCCAAGGCTGCGAAGAGCGCTCTACCGCTGTGCACTCGTGGCTAAGCAAAGAGACGCGGCCTTTAAAGCCTACGCCGAAAGAATCCAGGCTCATGGGCACAAATCCAAAAAGACCGTCATCGTCGCATGCGCAAGGAAACTCGCACACGTCGTCTGGGCAATCCTAACGAA
>WGMG01000012.1 GCA_016125185.1 Armatimonadota bacterium
GTGAGCCGTGAGCCGTGAGCCGTGAGCCGTGAGCCGTGAGCCGTGAGCCGTGAGCCGTGAGCCGTGAGCCGTGAGCCGTGAGCCGTGAGCCGTGAGCCGTGAGCCGTGAGCCGTGAGCATGGCTATGTTACAATTCTTCGCTTTCCCGTTTCCGGCTTACGGTTTACCGTTCCAGATTTCGGTGCGTCGGCGTTCGCGGTCGGCTTCGTGCTCTTCGTAATAAGCAGTCGTGCGCGGTGTGTACTCTCGCCTGCGAGTGGGTTTGCCGAGGAGCGTGTCCCAACCGGCAAGGAGCATTATCGCGCCGAATCCGAAGTAGGTTACAAGCAACCAGGTCCTAGAAATATCGACGGCTACGCGCGGGCCATGCGTGAATTGGGCGATGAAGAAGGCAAGTATCGCCAGCAAAACGGCGGGAACGGCAGGCGCAAATAGCACGGCGAGAATTGAGCCAACGATCTTTTCTAACCATGCCAGCTTTGTGCGAATCTCCTTCACTGGCGTCTATTCAACGACGAATCGGCTCGGAATCAGAAGCCTTCGATGCAGAGGGTTGGCGACGGGGGGAGGAGGAGGTTGGCGGCCGCCAAGTCGCTGGGGTCAAGGACATCGATGAAGCCGTTGCCCGCGAGGGTGGCGAGGCTGGGCTCACCGAGAAGAGCTTGGACGAATTGGCAATCACCCATGACGAGGTTAGCTGAGTCAGTTGGTGTGACGGAGACGCCAGACGGCGAGAATTCGACTCGATAGGGCTGGTTGTTCGCTTCGATGATTTCGTCGAGGACTTGGATCGTGAAATGTCCGCTGGCTGTGGGTTTCAGCCCCTCAAGGGCCTTTTTGACATTGATGGCACGGTACATCACCGGGTTGGAGATTTCCAGGCTCGCGCCGCTGTCCCAGAAGTAACTTCGGTAGGGGCTGTCGGACGGCTCGATCCAGGTGACGGACGACTTGTTTTTGGCGATAGCGCGGATGACGGAGAGGATGGACTCGTAGCCTCGGCGCGTGGTCCAGGCGAATTCGACGATTTCTTGTTCAACCCAGAAATCGGCCTTGTGTTGGACGATGGCGTAGGCTTCGACGGGGCCACCGGCGGCATAGATGGTGCGGTTGGATTCGCGGGGGAATTGTCGCTCCCACTGGCCGTTATGCCGGAGGTTGAGGCCGGAGCGGCGATGGGCGAACTCGTTGTAGCACGCTTCGATTTTGGGAAGGCCCTCGATGCCGAACATCTCAATCGGCAGTTCGCCGCTGACGCGAGGGAATTTGGCGGCTTCAACCCGGATTTTGTACTTACAGCCGACGACTTCGTAGCCGAATCGGCGGTACCAGGACTCGCGAAACGCATAGAGACTCGCGAGTTCGTAGCCTTTCTCGTAGTAGTCACGGATAAGGTGGCGCATCATCTCGCTTCCGACGCCACTGTTACGGATGTGGGGCAAGACGGCAACGGCAAGAACGCCGGCGCACTTGAATTCAGCCGCGCCGCGTGTGGCGGTCATGGGGCTGACGCCGTACGCCCCAGCGACGACTCCGTCCTGGTAGGCGACGTAGTTCTCCGAGAGGTGGCTTCGGGTTTCGTCGACGACGTATGGCTGGCCGCTTCGATAGGTAATCGACCAGACCTTGCCGAGATCCTCGATGTTTGCCGCGTCGCTTTTGCGAACCTCGATGGCCATAGATTAATTATTGCAAATGAGCGGTCCTGGGTGATGAAGCCAGAATGAACATCCGATGATTTCAATAATTTCACAATATTCTGAAAATTGTGATAGGATGATAGATATGAAGGTAGCAGTTACGGGCGGAACGGGATTTGTTGGTCGAAGCCTAGCGAGAGCGTTGGCAGACCAAGGACACGATGTCGTGGTTGTTTCACGTGGAGTGGATCATCGCGAACTAACCATTCTCGATCATCCCAACGTCCACTTTACGCCCGCGAGCGTGGGCGACGACGAGTCGCTCTTGAACGCCTTCCGTGGATGCGAAGTCGTGGCTCACTTAGGAGGCATTAACCGCGAGATTGGAGAGCAAACGTACGAGCATGTCCATGTTCGGGGAACGCAAAACGTCGTCGATGCGGCCAAGCAGGCAGGGGTGCGAAAGGTTCTCTTGCTGAGCTTCCTGCGAGCCCGTCCGAACTGCGGATCAGGCTATCACGAGTCGAAATATGCGGCTGAGGAAATTGTACGTGGGTCGGGCCTCGACTTTTCGATCTTCAAGGCGGGTGTGATCTACGGCAAAGGCGACCATATGCTGGATCACATCTCGCACGCTCTCTACAGCTTTCCCATCTTCCTGTACGTTGGCTTTCGCCCCCACCCCGTTCGCCCATTGGCGGTCGAGGATTTGGTGAAAATCATGATGGCCTCGATCGTCGATGGCGAACTTTCGCGTCAGACCGTTGCGGTCACTGGACCGGAAGAAATGACGTTGGCTCAGTCTGTTCAAAGAATAATGAAAGTTTGTGGAAGACATCCTATTTCTTTCCCGGCTCCCCTCTGGCTGCATTACGGGTTGGCCTGGTTTTTTGAGCGCACAATGACGATTCCTCTAACGGCGAAGGCCCAGATTCGAATCCTCTCCGAGAGCCTGGCCGAGCCTTTTGGGCACCAGGACCTCTTGCCCGAGCACCTGGTTCCGAGAACGATGTTCACCGATGACCAGATCCGAAGAGGCTTGCCTGAGCCGGGTCGGTTTGGGCTGAAGGACTGCTTGCGGCGAAGTCGAACGATGCGCAGGGTCTGAGAAAATCGGGACCCTGATTTGGCCCAACACGGGGACGAGTGAGCGCGAACCGAAGTTGAAGGGTTCGTTATGAATACGCTCGGGCTACAGTTCCTCAACGTGTTCCTGATCGTCTTCCACACGGCGATCTTGCTCTTCAATGTGTTCGGATGGATCTGGAGAAAGACTCGGCGTTGGAACCTCTATCTGCTTCTCGGGACGTTCTCTTCGTGGCTGATTCTGGGGCTGTGGAAGGGGATCGGCTACTGCGTGGTGACCGACCTGCATTGGCAAGTGCGACGCGCCCTTGGCGAGCGGATTTTGGACGGTTCGTTTTTGGACTATCTGATGCGGGGCATCGCTGGCGACGTGCCCGACCCGAATCTGACGCGGTTGGTGTGCGGGGTGACATTCGCGTTCGTGGGGATGATGAGCATTGGGTTGAATGTTCGGGATGCGGTGAGGAGTCACAAGCTTGTTGCGAAGAGCTGTTAACCGTGAACCGAGAACCGTAAGACGGGAACCGAGATCCGTGAATCGAGAGAGATGGAATCCGATTGTCTGCTGACTCCCAACTGCCAACCGTAACCTAGTCCCTCCCCATTGGCTTTCGACCGAGATTTGGGGAAGGTGTGGGTGGGCTACTTCATGTAGCTTGTGGCGTGAGAAAGATGGCTGAGGTCGTGCGCCAAGATGATATTGGCGTACTCGTCGATAGTGGTTTCGCCGAGGTCCGGGTGGTGGAATTTGATGTTCCAATCGTCAGGCCCGAGTTTGCTAAGGAAGTCGACTAGGTCTCGGCGTCGATTCTCGAAAACGTCGAGTTCGTGGTGGAGATCGCGGGTCGAATAATGTTTTTCGTAGGCTCGTTTGTCTGGGTCAAAAGACTCAACTGTCGTGCCCGGGGACTCATGGGCAAGACGGAGACGGTCGAGGAAGATGTCGTCGAAATCGGCTAGATGGGCGACCAATTCGGTGAGATTGAAGCGATCGGGGTCCGTGTGTTCGTTGTACTTGGTTGGCTGAACCTGATCGATGATGTTGACGAGCGTTTTCGGTGTGTTCTCTAGTGAGTTCAGATACGCTTTCATATCAGTCCCTAGTGTTAATAAACGCCTTTTTCTTCCGGAAGACAAGTAAAATGCGGACGGATTTTTCCGCGTAGAAGAAAAACAGGATCGTGCCAGGGGAGAAACCAGACCTAACTAGAAGAGATTTTGTAGCGGTGGCCGCGGCCGCCGGGTTAGGCACGTCTGCTTTTGGGCAGATTGTTGGCGCATCGTCCAACCCAGTGAGAAAGAAAATGGAAGCAAAACTCGTTCATGTCCCAACCGAAGCCGATATTGCGAAAGCCCTGAACACCGCCTCTCATGGCATCAGCGAAGCCACCCACAAAGCCCACCTCGGTTTGTGGCAAGGCTATGCCAACAAGACCAATGAGATCCGCAAAGCGTTGGCCGAGCTTGAGATGGATCCGGCTAAGGCAAACCAAATTTACAGCCAGGTGCGTGCGCTCAAGGTGAACTATGCGTTTGCCTATGGCGGCTACAAGAACCACAACGTATACTTCGACACCATCGGCGGCTCGGGCGGTCCGGCCACCGGCGACGTCGCAACCCTGATCAACGAGGCGTACGGCTCGTTCGAGAATTGGGCGAAGGAATGGAAAACGACCGGCATCGGCGCTCGCGGCTGGGCGTATCTGGCCTATGACCACGACGATGAGCGAGTGTTCACGTTCATGGGCGACGGTCAGGACACGTATCCGGCTTGGAACACGACGCTGATCCTGGCGCTGGACGTGTATGAGCACGCCTACTTCCTGGACTTCCAGACCGCGCGAGCGAAGTACATCGACGCATACTTCAACGTCATCGATTGGGATGCGGTGAACGCGCGGCTGAAGAAGGGGATGTGATTCCCTAGGCTTCAGGTTTCAGGATTCAGTTGGCCCCGATGATCGGGGTCTACGCTTCGTCGTGAGAGTCGGTAGTCTTTACGTTTAGCCTCAAAAGCTCTGCATGGACAGGCTATCGGCTCATGCATTCCTCACCATTGAGGCAAAACAGTTTTGAGTTTGTCGCTTATCCCTTTGCCATGGGATAGCCTCATCTTTCGAAGGCTTGAGGTCAAATGTTTCTTGCATTATTCTAATTTCTTTCGGCATTAGCTATAATTCGTTTCTTATGGCGAACGTCGATGTGGACGTGGCAATTATTGGTGGGGGGCCAGCGGGGAGTACGGCCGGGACGTTCCTTCGTAAGTACGGCGACCTAAGGGTCGCTATTTTTGAGCGCGAAGTGTTTCCGCGCGACCATGTGGGCGAGAGCCAACTGCCCGAGATTTCGCGAATCCTGCACGAAATGGGGTGCTGGGATAAAGTCGAGGCGGCGAACTTTCCGATCAAGATCGGGGCGACGTACAAGTGGGGCAAGAGCCAGGAGCTTTGGGATTTTGACTTCATGCCGACGCCGTTCATCCGCGACGAGCCGCGGCCGGCAAAGTTCGAGGGACAGCGGCGGCATTTGGCATTCCAGGTGGACCGAGCGGTATACGACAAGATTCTGCTCGACCATTCGGCGGAGCTCGGTTGTCAGGTTCGTGAGGGCGTCGGGGTTCGGCGGATTGCGACTGACGGCGATTCAGTAAACGGTCTGGAACTGTCAACCGGCGAAACGGTGACAGCGAAGTATTACCTCGACTGCTCGGGGCATGCGGGCATTCTTCGGCGGGCAGTCGGCGTGGCGACACACAGCCCAACCAGTCTGCAGAATATCGCGATTTGGGATTACTGGCAGAACGCGGACTGGGCGGAGGAGATCGGCGTCGGCGGGACGCGGGTCCAGGTGATGAGCGTAGGGTACGGGTGGATTTGGTTCATTCCACTTGGTCCTGAACGCACGAGTGTGGGACTAATCGTCCCGGCCGAGTACTACCGGCAAAGCGGCGAGCGACCCGAGGACCTCTATGCAAAAGCGCTGGCTGAAGAGCCGCGCGTGGCGGGCCTGATGGCGAACGCGGTTTCGGAAGGCAACCTGCAGACGACCAAGGATTGGTCATTCTTGGCCGAGCGGCATTCCGGAGCGAACTGGATGCTTGTGGGCGAGTCATCTGGCTTTGCCGATCCGATCTTGGCGGCGGGCATGACGATCACGCACGTGAGCGGTCGCGAGGCGGCGTTTTCGATCCTGGAAGCCGAGCGTGGTGAGGATTGGAATTGGCTTCGCGAAGCGTACGACCGGCGGCAGACCTCGCGAATTCGAAATCATATTCGGTTTGCCGACTACTGGTATAGCGCCAACGAGCAGTTTGTAGACCTGCAGGAGCACACGCGGCGGATCGCAGCGGAGAACGGGCTGGACTTGGAGCCAGGCAAGGCGTGGGCATGGCTGGCCCAGGGCGGGTTCATCGACGAAGAACTAACGGCTGGGGTGGCAGGGTTTGCTTTACCTTTGGTTCGGTCGCTGGGCAAGCATATGGGTTCGACCGCCTCGGATTCGCCAATTTACACGAGCACGGTTTTCGAGCTGGACATCGAGGGAGCAGAACGCAAAGATGGAGCAAGCTATCGGGAAGGGCACGTGCATCGGCAGTCGGTTTTTCAGCGAGGTAAGAAGGTGGTGCCGGTCGAGTTTCCGTACCGATTTTGGATCGAGACTCTGCCGAAGTGCCCCCGGTCGTCGGTGCTAAAAGAGGCGCTTCGGGCGGAATTGCAAAAGATCGACGATGAGCAGTTGCGGGGGAACACGTACCACGCGCTCATGGCGGCACTGGAGGCGCTGATCGCGGATGGCTGGGTGCGTTGTCGGCTTGATCCGTCGTTGCCGCTATTCAATCGGATGCCGATCTTCGAGACGGTGCATTGGCATGAGTAGGGCTCGCTTCGGAAGGGCGAGGGCCACAGAGGCTATTCGGCTCGGTTGAGAGTCATCCCTCTTCTAAGGGATACTCCTGCGATCAATGAATCCTCCCCACCGCTTCGCCACGTCTTGGCTCAGCGACTCCCCCCGGGGAGTAGCGTGGCTGTTGGGCTCAATATGAGTCAATGCCAAGTTGCTTTTCTCCATGTTGGACTTTGGGGCCGGATGACGCACTGACTCGACCTTGATTTCCGAATGACCAAGCTACTCCCCGGGGGGAGTCGCTGAACGCAGTGAAGCGGTGGGGAGGATTCATAGACTGACAATCCCTATTGGGATCCTTCGAGGGTCTTCGTCGATACCTCTTCCCGATGTCGCTTTGCGCCAATTCCTTCGGCGGGATTTAGGGAGTTCGATGCTCTCACCGAACCCCTTTCTAAGGAATAGCCTCGTTTTGCGCAGATTCAGAGCTTCGCTTCTATGGCGTTGGGTTCGCTGTTCACCGTTCCCGGCTTGCAATTAACCTGACAAAGGCACTCGCAGGCATGCTCTCTGCAAAAGATGATCGTCGACGGGCCCAAACGGCGAAATAAAGACCTAGACAAGCGTATATTATTACTACTGTGTCTATTGTCCGCTACGATACGCCGCTGACCCTGAGCAATGACTTCGAGCCGAAGGGCGACCAGGGGCAGGCGATCGAGCAGTTGGTGGACGGAATCGAGTCCGGCTACCGCTTCCAAACCCTGCTGGGTGCAACCGGCACCGGTAAGACGTTCACGATGGCGAACGTCATCCAGAAAACCCAGCGACCGGCGCTGATTTTGGCCCACAACAAGACGTTGGTGGCCCAGCTTTGCCAGGAATTCCGGGCGTTCTTCCCCGAGAACTCGGTTCAGTACTTCATTTCGTATTACGACTACTACCAGCCGGAAGCGTACGTCCCGCAGAGCGATCTTTATATCGAAAAGGACTCCAGCGTGAACGACGAGATCGAGCGGCTTCGCCACGCGGCCACCCACGCGCTGTTGGAGCGCCGAGACGTGGTGGTCGTGGCGTCGGTGTCGTGCATCTACGGCCTGGGTTCGCCGGATACCTACGCGGACTCGGTGGTGACGTTCGAGACAGGGACGACGTTCGACCTGGATGAGGCCCTGAAGAAGCTAATCCAGATGCAGTTCACGCGGAATGCGCTGTATTTGGAGCGCGGGACGTTCCGGGTGCGGGGCGACACGCTAGAGATTCAGCCCAAGGACGAAGAAACGGTCACGCGAATCGAGTTCTTCGGCGATCAGATCGAGCGGATTCGGCTGGTCGATCCGCTGACGCAGGACGTGCTGGACGAGCCGTCGCGCATCAGCGTTTTTCCCGCCACGCACTACGTGACGCCGTGGGAAAAGATGGACCACGTCATGACGGCGATCCGGGAGGAATTGGACGCCCAGGAGGCGCTATTCCAGAGCCAAGGCAAGCTGTTGGAGGCTCAGCGGGTACGCCAGCGGGTGGAGTTTGACCTGGAGATGATGGCCGAGCTCGGGTACTGCAACGGCATCGAAAACTACTCGCGATACTTCGACGGGCGTCAGCCCGGCACCGCCCCGTTTACGCTCCTCGACTTCTTGCCGAGCGACGCGATCATCTTCATCGACGAAAGCCACCAGACCCTGCCGCAGGTGCGGGCAATGTACAACGGCGACAAACAGCGAAAATCGGTGCTGGTGGATTACGGTTTTCGGTTGCCGAGCGCGCTCGATAACCGGCCGCTGAAGTTCGAGGAGTTCCTTGATCGAGTGCCGCAGGTGGTGTTTGTGTCGGCGACGCCGGGGCCGTTCGAGAAGGAAAATGAGGCACAGGTGGTCCAGCAGATCATCCGTCCGACGTACCTGGTAGACCCCGAGGTGGTGATCCGTCCGACGAAGGGGCAGATCGACGATCTGATCCACGAAATTCAGGGCGTGGTGGCCAAGGGAAGCCGCGCGCTGGTGACGACGCTGACCAAGAAGATGGCGGAGGACCTGACCGGCTACCTGCAGGATATCGGCATCAAGGTGAACTACGTCCACTCGAACGTGCATTCGCTGGAGCGGCCCGAAATTCTGCGCGATCTGCGGCTTGGCGTGTACGACGTGGTGGTCGGCGTGAACCTGTTGCGCGAGGGCTTGGACCTGCCCGAGGTGACGCTGGTGGCAATCTTGGACGCGGACAAAGAAGGCTTTTTGCGGTCGGAAACCTCGCTGATTCAGACCATCGGCCGTGCGGCCCGAAACGTGGATGGGCGGGTCATCATGTACGCCGATAACATGACGGGTTCGATGCAGAGGGCGATCGATGAGACCACTCGTCGACGCGAAATTCAGTTGGCCTATAACGCCGAGCACGGGGTCGAGCCGGTGACGATTAAGAAGGAGGTCCGCGAGACGATCCGGTCGTACGACCAGGTGCAGGACATCACGTCGCAATACTCGGACGAGGCGAAGACCTCGGTGCTGTCGGATGCGGCGGTGCGGATCGAGGATATCCCGATCCTGATTGCGGCGATGGAGAAGGAGATGAAGGACCTGGCGAAGGCGATGGAGTTTGAGAAGGCGGCGGGAATCCGGGACGAGATCGAGTCACTGAGAAAGATCGCGGGGACGAGCGATGGTCGCTTGGGGCAGGAGAAGCGAAAGGTCAAGCGCTTCGCATCTCGGCGGTAGGTGTAGCCTCGCTTTCCGAAACGGACTGTCGCAAGATTTGCAATCGACTCGCCCGGTTCGCGGGCTCACCGACCTCTTTGTCCAAAGAGGTAAACGGTTTGGTTTCTCGCTCTTTACATGAGGAAGTGAAGGAACAATAGCCGAGAAAGCAAGACTATTATCCAAGACGATATGGTCAAATTGCTCAGAGCTTATTTGATGGGTCAGACCCAATTTCATCAGTAATTAGTTCCAAGAACTGCCCGCAAGGTACCAAGCCGCTTATAGCGGGAATGACTCTCAAATGACTTGAGTTCATTTGAGCCTAAGTAGGTGGGCTCTTATGCTATAATATATTGTTAAACTGAACCGCCTGGCGGGGCTCGGACCCGCTACCTCCACCTTAGCAGGGTGGTGCTCTTTCCAAATGAGCTACAGGCGGTCGTTGAGGGTAGTTCCAATACTCTCTTTAGAAACGAAGGGCGGGGCCAAGGGCTCTCGGCTTAAGGACCCCCACTCAAGGACCCCGCCCGGATTCATCTTCTGATAGGAATTTCCTCCATCAGCTATTATACTGATATTTTCGCGGATTCTATGCTTTTCAACTGCTTTTGTAGTAAAATGGCATAGAGGCGGTAAATGAGCGACGGGTCGGCAACACATACAGAATTAGTGAAACAGGGAAAAGACAGGTCAACGATCGCCTTTCCCTATATGGACCTTGAATCCGCCGAGTCAGTCGCTACGATGATTCACCAGAAGTTTGGGGACAGCGGTCATCTCGACACCTTGGCTGATGCCCTTGGCCACGCAGGGATAAAGAGCGGAGCCTTTCAAATGAAAATGTCTGCGGCTCGAACGTTTGGGTTGGTCGAGACAGATCGTTTGGCTGTGACTCTGACTGCACTTGGCCAACGAATTGTGCAACCACATCTTCGGTCGCAAGCTAGGGTTGAAGCTTTTTTGACGGTTCCACTTTACAACAAGATATTTGAAGAGTATCGGGGCCGTCAGCTTCCCCCCGATGAAGGATTACAGAGTCGTTTTAAGACGCTAGGCGTTGCCCCGAAACAAGTTGAAAAGGCCAGGCAGACCTTTAGGCGCTCAGCTGAACAAGCGGGAATGATGTCTGCTTCAAAGGACAAGCTAATCCTCCCCGCAATAGCATCGATGCCCAGCAATCTTCCTACGGACGTGGGGCACGATTTAACTGAAACTACCTATTCTTCACCCTCTGTTTCTCCAGCAACGGGCGTTGATCTTTCCAAGCATCCAGCGATATCTTCCTTTCTGCTCACTATGCCGGCGGATTCTTGGTCAGCTGAGGATATCGAGGAGTGGATTGATCACTTCAAGGGCGTAGTAATGACTGTTTACAAAGTAAAGACGCCGCAAGTAAAAAGGACCTAGCGAGATCATTTACTGAGACATGACCTTAAGTCCACAATCTGTGGTTATTCCTTGAAACCCAATAACCTCGCCCGTTCGGCAACGATTTGCGCGCCGAGTTGGGCGTGGAGGGCGGCGAGAGGATGCTGGCCATCGACGGAGAACATGGTGGGGCCGTTGTCGGGCAGGTAAGGATTGTCGCCGAGGTCAATGAGGTAGTTCCTTACGGCTGGGCCGGTACCTTCGACGGAAAGTTTGACCGCCCAGTCGAGCTCCTTGCGGGCTCGACCAGAAAACGGAACGATGACGAATATATTCGTGTTCATACTAGTCGCGCGCCTAAGGGCGATTAGCCATTGGACAACCTCCTCGTATTTGGGGGTTCGATTTTCGCCCATGTTGATGTAGATGTCGTCGGGGATAGGATCGAACCTCTCATCTGGCTTTGGGAATCTGGAATCCTTTACCATTCGCGAATGGTCCTTGTCGAACATCGACCAAAACGTGTTGAGGCCGGGCGTGTGCCCATCCGCCGCACGAGAGTCCCACGACGCGCCTCCATAGGCGATGATGCCGAACTCGGCGTCGGTGGCGGCGGCGACGATATTCGGGTAGCCGAGGGTGGCGTCTTGGGTATCGACGGCGTTGGTAATTCCGCCGGTAAACGTGGCGATGTCGTCATCGCCATTCGTGATGCTATCGCCGAAGAAGAGTATGTGGCGCTTCTTGGAGGCGATTCGACCAGTAGGAGCAACCGTATGGGCGCCATCGTCGAGGGCAAAGCCGGTCACGCGGATCACATCGATAGGCGTCCAGAAATCGAGGAAAACGTAACCAGCGACGTATTGAAGTAGAAACGTATGGTCACCGGATTTGAGACCTTTGGCGCACTCGATCGACGCTGTGAGGGACGTTAGCTGGAGGGTGGTCGGGGGTCCGCCATCAACGGAATACCTGATGACCGGGTACTGGGTGGCGGGAATGTTGGCGGTCGTGAACGGCGACACGTCGAGGTTGACCGATAGGCTGGTACCGGTAAAGCCGAACTTCAGATAGGCGCCCGGGTTGGGGGTTTGGGCGTACGCCGACCCCGAGTGGTACCAGTTGTAAGGACTGTAGACGATATTGGCGTCGTCGCTCGGCACCGTCGCGGCGTTGGCGACGGCGGCAGAAAAGGCGATAAGTCCGATGGCCAAACGGGAGGTCATGGGTATATGGTATCCCAGCGAATCGAAAATCAAAAGCCTTAAGAATGACCATGGTCACGGCTCCACCAAGAGGAGGGGAACCGCCACCAATAAACCCCAATCAACACTTAGAACTCAAAAGCTGAAGCCTGAAACCTACTCGGCATACCCCCGCAAAAACGCTACCGACTTCGCCAATGCATCCTCGGGGTATTCGTGCCCACCGTCAAAAACGTAGTGCACCACCGGCGCACCCACCCTCGACTCCCACCGCGTCATATGCTCGTCGAGCTTCTTGCCCTGTGCCTCGCACTGGTCAACCCGCTTCACATAATCCAGCGATCGCACCTGAAGGTTGAAACGCACCAGCGGATCGTTCTCGCCCGAGGTCAAAAACACCGGAATTGGCTTCGTTCCCCGCGCCGAAACGCCACCCGCCCCGCTCGGCGCAATCGCCCGCATCACATCTGGACGCGCTTTCCAAAGCAGATACGTGAACGATCCGCCATTCGAGTGCCCCAACGAAAAGATCGCCTTATCGTCCACCGTCGCCTTCGTGTGCACCCACTTCAGCATCGCGTCGAAAAACTTCAAATCCCGGTCGTTTTGGTCTCCCTCGTCCTTCTGCCAACCGTTCCGCTTCCCTTCCTTGTCCGTCAACGCACCCGGCGTCGGCAACCCTTGCGGGTAGATCGAAATCGCCTGCGGCCAAAGGGTGTTCACGTGATATTTCTTGACTGAGTACTGCGAATTCCCGCCGTGGCCATGAAAAGCGAATACCACCGGTCGGGGGCGCGCATCCTTTGTCCTCGGAAAATAGGCGTAGAACTGCCGCTCGACTCCATCCACATTCAAAGTCACATTTTCCATTCCGGCGACTTGCGTCATCGCCAAACCGAGCATCACTGAGAGCATGCAAAGTCGTACGTGGTCAGAAATCGAATGTTCAAAACCCTGGTCATTCGACCTACGCCCCATTTTCCGGTAACGTAAGAGGATGCGGGGTCGACTACCTCTTCTTGCCCTTTTCTCGGCATTTGCCACTGTTTCGCTTGCCGATACTATCGTAGGAGCCCGATGGCTCGCCCTCAGCCCGGACGGAAGCAAGATCGCTTTCAGCTACCAAGGCGACGTGTGGGTCGCCCCGTCCAACGGCGGCAAGGCCATCCCCATCACCGACAATGTCGAAATGGACGATCGTCCGGTCTGGAGTCCAGACGGCAAGCAGATCGCCTTCGCCAGCGACCGCTACGGCAACAACGACGTCTTCGTCGTGGATTCCGACGGCGGACGTCCGAAACGGATCACCTACAACACCGGCTCGGATATCCCGTCCTCCTGGACCGCCGACGGAAAGTCGATCCTCATGATGCGCCGCCTTGACGACGCCTACCGAGGCATCTACTCGGTCGATGTCGATTCCGGCTCCATTCACGAATTCTTCCTCGACCAAATGCCGATCGAAGACCCGCAAGGCATGGCCGATGGCCGCATCCTGTACGGACGCCTCGGTTTTCCGTGGGAGCGACCTCGCTACCAAGGTTCCGACGCCCAGCAGATGTGGATTTTCGATCCCAAGACCGATAAGCGAATCCAGGTCCGCAACAACGGCTACCAACACCTTTGGCCCCAAACCTCGGCCAGCGGCATGTACGCCGTCACCATGACCGACCCCGTCGCCAGCAGCAGCCCCCTCGGTAAAAGCATCGGTCGCGTCACCTTCACCGTCGGCGGAACCCCCAACGTCTACAAGATCGACGCCAATGGCTCAGCTAAGCGCCTGACCAATTACTCCGGCGACGGAACCCGGTTCCTCACCGCCTCGCGAGACGGCAACACTCTCGCCTTCGAGCGCAACGGTGACGTCTACGTGATGAAGCCCGGCGCCGAGCCGCACATGATCGAGATGACTGCCAATGTCGACGACAAGGTCATCACCGAAGAGCACATGGTCCTCACCGACGGCGCGCGCGGCGCAACCCTCAGCCCCGACGGAAGCACCATCCTCTTCAACAACATGAGCGAAGTCTGGTCGGTACCCGTCAAGAAAGGCGAAGGTCCGAACAAGGACGACGCCACCCAGCTCACCGATTGGGCCGGCATCGACGACGTCCAGGTCTTCTCGCCCGACGGCAAGTCCGCCTACATCATTAGCGATCGTGACGACTCCGAGCGTCTGTACAAGCTCGACCTCGCCACCAAAAAGGTCACGATGGTGTCCACCCAGGATGCCCAGGTCGATAACGTCAAGATCAGCCCGGACAAGAAGTATGTGGTCTACCAGCAGTACGGCGCCAACGGCGGCATCTACCGCGCCCCGGTCGATGGCGGCGCGCCTGAGATGATCGTCTCCCGCCCGGGCCGGTCCGACCTCGAGTACAGCTTCTCGCCCGACGGACGCTATATCGCCTACGTCGAGACCCTTCAGGGAAGCGGATTCTATTACTGGGATGCGGGCAACAACGTCTTCGTCGTTGACCTCACGGACGGTAAGAAGCACAACGTCACCCAAACCAACCAGAGCCATTCCAGCCCGGTCTGGAGCGCCGACGGAAAATATCTCTACTTCCGCCGCGACAATAACCTTTTCGCCCTGCCGCTCCAGCCGGAAAGCTACAGCAGTCCCGAGTCCAAGATGAAGTACACCAAGCCGACAGGCATGGTGAAGGTCACCATCGATTTCGACGACATCGAGACCCGCGAGCGCCAGATCACCACTGGCGTGAACAGCACGATCCAGGTCAATCCTGAGGACGGAACGTTCTTCTATGTGGGCGGCGACGGCATCTACCGCGCCGATTACAACGGCGAAAACGCCAAACGCATCACCGGCCCGGGCGGCTTCGAACTGTCTGAGGACGGCAAGAGCCTCCTTTCCATCCAGGGCGGCAAGCTCTTCGTCACCAACCTCAAGGCCAACGGATTCCCGACCCAGGGCGTGGACTTCCGAGGCGAATACACCCGTGACCTCAAGAAGACCCGCGAGGCCGCATTCCACCAGTTCTGGCGAGGCTTCAACAACGGCTTCTATGACCCGAACTTCCACGGCCGCGACTGGGTCGCCCTCGGCAAGAAGTACGAGCGGCTTCTCCCATCCGTCGGAACCCGAAACGAGATGGCAACCCTGCTGTTCATGCTCGTTGGCGAACTCGAAAGCTCACACTCCGAGGTCTCACCCGGCCCCGGCGGCAACAAGAGCCAAAGTTCGGCCCACCTCGGCTTCAGCTGGGACTACAGCTATTCCGGCCCCGGAATCAAGGTCAAAGATGTGCCCAAGCGCTCACCTGTCAGCTACGAAAAGTCGCTGATCAAGCCCGGTGAGATCGTCCTTCAGATCAACGGCAAGGACGTCTCCACCAACGAAGCGGTCTTCCGAGACGTGCTGAACGATCAGGCCGGACGCGACGTCACCCTGACAGTGAAGGGCACGGACGGCAAGACTCGCGACGTGACCTACGAAGCCATTTCGCCGGGTCAGTACGCGGGAATCGTCGGTCGAAACCGCCTGGAAGCCAACCGTAAGTACGTCGAATCCAAGTCGGGTGGCAACCTCACCTACGTCCACATCGCTGGCATGGATGCCCGCAACCTCCAACTGTTCCAGCAACAGATTTGGCAGTACGCGCCAGGCAAGAAAGGCGTCATCATCGACGTTCGTGGTAACGGCGGCGGCAACACCGCCGACCAGATCATCGACATTCTGGAGCGACGTCAGAACATGAACTACGTCCCGCGCGACGAGGCCGCGATGCGAGGCCCCGGCACCGTGCTCGACGTCCCGATCATCGTCATGATGGACGAGTCCAGCTACTCCAACGCCGAGATGTTCCCCGAGGCCATGCGCGCCCGCAAACTCGCCAAGCTCGTCGGTCACCGCACCCCGGGCTACGTCATCTACACCGGCGGCTTCCGCCTCGTCGATGGCACCAACGCCCGAATGCCGGGCACCGGCGTCTGGCGCGTGGACGGCAGTAGCATGGAAGATAACGGCGTGAAACCCGACTACGAAGCCGACCTCACACCGGAAGAGTTCTTCACCGGCCAAGATCCCCAACTCGACAAAGCCATCCAAGTCCTCTCCAAGGGTTAAACCACAAGCCCGTCTCCCAATTCTTGATTTGGGAGACGGGTGAACGTCATTCAACCTCTCGATGAAAGTGAGCCCCTTTGGAGTGCTCAAGCCCGCCGAAGACCACAAGATGGAGGTCGGCAAATTGGGAGCGGTGAGCGTCACGAAGTTCCCGCCGAGCATGGCGAGGGAAATGAGCGAAGCGAATCGGGACTGCCCACCAAGAAACCAAGGCAAGTCGTGGCACTGGTAAAGACGTCTGCTTGTCCGACGAAG
Organism: Armatimonadota bacterium; assembly: GCA_016125185.1. Lineage (NCBI taxonomy): Bacteria > Bacillati > Armatimonadota > Armatimonadota bacterium. The sequence continues at coordinate 16,184 of WGMG01000012.1, forward strand.
GAGGGCGAAGCTGGGATTTACCAGTGATCAAAGCCAAGTCGAAACCAAACAGTTCTTCTCCCAGAGAGCCTGTCGCGTGGCAATCGAAACGTGATCCCGGAGGGATCACAGATGGTAGCCGGGTGGTCGGAGCGACCGTAGGAAGCGAAGACCCCCGGATGAATTCATACCTGAAATGATCCAAGGAGCGGAGCGACCCCGCCATTATGGCGGCGACAAAGGAGTCGTCAGTGTCCAGAAAACTGCCATGCGGCGGGCTCCAGAGGGTGTGATGCGTGACCCAAATCTTGGCGCTAGGAATCACCACGGCATTTTTTGACTACAATGGGTGTTGAAAGAGGAAGCAACCCATGACCTCGCTCCTTTTCGCGATCGCCGCCCAGCAAGCGCAGCTACGGGACCTTCACATCCCCGCGATGCCGCTCGAAAAGGCCGTCGCCAGACTAGAAGCCATCTACGGCTCGCCGATGACGATTTCCACCCGCCTGAAGGACAAGATCATCGTGATCGAAGCCCAACAAGTCTCCGAAGAGGACGTTCGCAACCAACTCGCCAAACTCCTCGACGGAACCTGGGAGCACAAAGACTCCGGTTGGCACCTCGGCCAAAGCGCCGAAGAACAACGCCGAGCCTCTCGACGAGCCTTCGACACCCGCCTCAAGCTCGCCACCGAGATGATCCAGGCACGCCGCAAATCCCTCGAATCCCTCTCCCGTTACGATCCCGCCATCCTTTCACCCATTCGCAAGCGCCTCGATGACGCCGGTCCGTCGTTCTTCGGCATCCACGGCGACGAGTACGCTGACCCCGCCCAACGGCTGATGACTCGTGTCCTCCTCAAGCTCGGACCCGACAAGATCGCTGAGGTCGAGTCCGACAAGAGGGTCGTCTTCTCGTTGCGACCCAACAAGATGCAGAGCCGCCTCGACATCGATATCTCTAAAGAAATCGATCTCTACCGACGCGAGTTGGCCGCATGGAACTCCAGCCAGTCCAAACCTAAAGACGATCAAGATGCGACCAACACAACGATGCCCGACCAGGTCGCGAACGTCCTCTTCGCCGTCTACTCCTCCGACAATGCTCCATGCGATATCAGGCTCTACCTCTTGCCCGGCGATCTCACATTGCCCCACCTCGAAGTTCAGGCATCATCCTTCGAGGCCGTCCTTGACCAACTCACCGAGGAAGATTTCGCGCCGAAGACACCTAAGACCTTTGCCCTCTCGGAAGGGGCCCGAGACTATTCTCGCTTTCTTCAGGGTGGCTGGAGCGCACTCGCTCCCAGCGTTCGCAAGACGCGAATCGATGAGTTCGCCAACCCGGTCACCCGCGATCCTCTTTCTTACGGATTCACGAGCGCGATCATCAACGATGCACGAATCCTCGACAAAAACATCATCGCCCTTGGTGGCGACAATTGGATTCGCACCACGACCTCGATCCTCGCTGACCTAAAAACCCCGAAGGCCGCCGAAAAGATTTTCGGCAAGCTCATCGAAGAGGAGGGCAAGTGGATTCGCCTCGATCCGTCCGTTCTCGGCGACATAACAATGTCGCGATACGGCATCAAATCCGTCATCGACCACGTGAGCGCCACGAGAGCGATGTCGTTGTTCGACAAAGCCACTCTCGCCGCCCTTGCCCCTCGCGGCATGGCCAATTCCGTGATCGACGACCTGGTTAACGGATTCGCCGATGAGCGAGCTCCCGACCCCGGCGACAACGACGCCCTGCGAACCCTTGGACTCCTCCAACCTTCTGAGTTCAACCAAGCCGCTTCCCCCCAGGGAATCCGCTTCGGCATGCTCAACGCCGAACTGAAACAGCACCTAATCTCCTGCGTCTACGACAACGAATCCTGCTCGCTCGCCCGAAGTCCGTCGTCGCGCATCGATCCCAAGTCATTCCTCTGCCAGGAGGCGACTTACCTTGTACCAACCGGCGTCCCCAACCAAGCCCTCCTACGGCTCTACGACACCCCGTCGGAAACCATTCAAACAAGCCAGGTCGTCAAAGGGCAACGGATGACGCTTACACCCGAAGGCTGGGGCACCGTCATGTATCAACTCGACCACCCCAAGGCTCAACCCGACGACTGGTTCAAAACGTTCGACCCCAAGGCTCCCCTTTACGTCGTCGTCACCCACGGCTACACCATCGACCTCAGCATCAACGACGACTGCCACTGGTTCTCCGACCTTGCCTGGTCGGAGTCCGACACTCAGCATCCTTTCGCCATCAGCGACATGCCCGAGCGATTTCGTGCGGAGATTAGAAAAGGCTACGAGGCCGAAGCCCTGCGAATCAAAAAGGAAGAACAGAGTAAGAAAGGCGGCGGGGGTCTTTCGCCTTTTCGCGTTCTTTGATATGATGCCGGCAAAGGCACGATGACCACGCTACTGCTAGGCTTCGCTCTTGGACAAACCGTCCTGAAGGACGTCCACATCGCGGCGGTGCCGCTCGACAAAGCCCTCGACCAACTCGGCCAAATCTACCGTTCGCCGATGGATGTCTCCGTCGCCCTCAAGGATAAGGTCATTCTCGTCGATGCCGACCAGGTTTCCGAGCAGGAAGTCCGCGACCAAATTGCGAAGACTATCAATGGCTACTGGGAAAAGAAGGAGAACACCTGGCACCTCACGAAGTCGGAAAAGGAGTTCAAGCAGGACGACGCCCGCGTGATCAAGATCCGTCGCCGGTTCCTCCAAAAAACCCTCGAAATGCGCGAGTCTTCCCTCGCCGAAAACGAGAAGTACTCACCCCAACTCGCCACCCAAACCTTCCACCAACTGGTCAACGAAGAAAAGAATCGCGACCCCAACGGCATGGGCCCTCCCGGACCCACGCCCGCCAGCTATAAGCTGCCCCACCAGCGCCTCTTTTCGCACGTCCTGAAGCTCTTCGGAGTCGATCGCATCGCCGCCATCCCCAACGGCCACCGCGTCGTCTACGCCCTTCATCCCAACAAGATGCAACAGCCGATGGACCTCGACTTGACTGATCTGCTAGATGCCTACCACAAGGAGGAACTGGTCTGGATGGACGCCGTCAAGCCGATCGCCCAGAACCCAGCATCGGACGGAAAACCGGTCAGACAGTACGTTGAAACCGGCGCCGACGACTATTCAAGCGAATTACAGAAGTCCTTCGGCGTCCTACCCGACAACCTCGGCAATATCCTCTTCACCGTCTACTGCTCCGAAGACGGCTCGTACCAAATGCGCCTCATCGGCATCCCGGCCACCAAAGACGTTCCCCCGTACCAAATCGGTGGCACCAGCTTCGAGGGTGCATTCGCGGGCATGAGCCAGGAAGATTTCCAAGTCAAACCCGTCGAAGGCTTCAAACTCTCGCCCGATGCCGACGACTTTCGCCGATTTTTCGAATCCCGCATTGCCGGCACCCCCGATGCAGACATGAAGAAACTGGCCGCGAAATTCGCCGATCCGATGGCCAAGGACCCGCTCGCCTACGGCTTCACCGAGGCGATGGTCTTCGACAGTCGCCGAACCCACCACAACGTCGTCGCCTGCGTCTCCGATAGCAGTCTCAACATTTTCGAGCCGTTTTTCGGACAGGTCATCTTTGAAGCGCCAAACTCCGACCTGGTCAAGGACATGGCCGATTTCGATGGCAAGTGGGTCCGAATTCCCTACTTTCCCGGCCAAGATGAGAACATTCCGCGGCGACAACTCAAGAACCTGATCGCCCGAGTTCGCCAAAAGAAAACCGTCGATCTTTTCGACCGGGCCGAAATAGCCGCCTCGCGCCGCCGAACCAATTCGGTCTCCTACATCGAACGCCTCCTCGACAGCTTCGGCTCCAGTGTCACCGACTCCGGCGGAGACGACGACACGCTCAAGATCATCGGTCTCCTCACGTCGACCGAGCAAGCTGCCGCCTTCCGCCCTGCCGGAATCGCCTACAGCCAGCTCAACGAGCGCCTCCGTGCCCACCTGTTTGAGTGTTGCTTCGATAACCAAACCTGCCGCCTGCAATCCGATGATCGGAGTGCGAATCAGCTCTACGAAGCAACGCAGATCGCCCCGAACGGCATTCCCGCCGACGCCGTTTTCAAAGTCGTCCCCGAAACCCATGTTGAAGTCAAAGCCGCAGACGAGAAGAACGCTTACGGCCTCATGACCGACCCGAAGGGATGGGGTTCGACCAAGTACCAGTTGGAGCATCCTGAAGACTTTCTTGGCACCAACTTCACGTTCGACAAAAAGCATCCGCTCTACAAAGTCGATGTAAGCACTTACAATGTCCAGCTCAATCTTTCGCCCACCGTCAAATGGTCGTCCACGCTGCGCAATGTTGTGCGAACCGATTCGTCCACGTTTACAATGGATACTTTTCCAGATGACCTCAAAGCCGACTTCGACGCCGGATACAAGCTGGCAGCCGAACAAGCAAAAGTGCGCCGAGAACGTCGTCAAAAATCAGGAGGAGGAGGCTAAGACCCTGCAAATTCGGGCTCCAAGCCGGTACCTTATTGGTGAGCATGCCTAGTAATTACTACTTGCAAATTTCGAATACACCAGCGACGCTGATTCGGATGATCGACGCCGTTCGCCCCGACCAGTACGACACCAAACTGGAGGACGACCGATTCTCGCTAAAGGAGGTCATCGCTCACCTTGCCGACCTGGAGCAGACCTGGCTCGACCGCATCACCATCGCCGTCGAGTACCCCGGCAAGCCGGTCGAAAACTTTGATGAGGAAGCCCGCGCCGTCGAACACAACTACGCCGGTAAGGACATCCACCACGAACTCGAAGTGTTCGAAAACCGCCGCCGCGATACCGTCGATTACCTGCTTCGCCTCGCTGACGATGACTGGAACAAGACGATCACCCACCCCAAACTCGGTGACCTGAGCGTCCTCCAAATCGTGCAGATCATCACCGGCCACGACCTGTATCACATCAGTCAAGTTAGCCAGTATTTGAAGTAAGCCGGGCCAAGTGCACAGAGCACAGTTTGCAGTAGTCAGTGTAGGCTACGAAAATGACATTTCGTGACCTAATCGCTTGGCAAAAGGGCATGGACCTCGTAGTAGCCGTCTACGCCTACACGGACAAATTGCCGAAGTCCCAAGGCTACGTGCTCGTTGCCCAAATGCAACGAGCCTCCCTTTCTATTCCTTCCAACATTTCGGAAGGATATGGACGAGGCTCAAAGATAGAGTTCGCTCGCTTCGTTGATATCGCCCTAGGCTCCACGAGAGAAATCCAAACTCAACTAGAAGTTTGTGAACGCCTAGGCTATCCTAGTCCCAAGGCTGAACGTGAATTAGCTGAGGAAGTTGGACGAATCATTTACGCTCTCGCAAAATCCCTGCGGAAGAAGTAGCCCAAGTTCTTAGACATTCAACCCTACACTCTGTGCTCTGTGCTCTGTGCCCTGTGCTCTGTGCCCTGTGCTCTGAGCCCTCAGCACTCAGCACTTCGCACTAATAGTAAACTGCAAGCCGTGAAAGCCGTCCTTGGTCTTTGCCTTGTTTGTGCGACCTCAACTGTCTTCGCCACCGACATCCCATTCCTGTCCGGCAAGGCCACTCCCCTTCGTGGTGGCGCGCGAACCCCCGTCCGAATCGACCCCATCCAGGCCGACTTCCTGGAAGGCAAGCTCGACACCTCCAAGTGGGACGATGTTTCCACGACTGCTGACAAACCCTTCTCGGGCCGTGCTTTCAACTCCGGCTACGCCTATTTCGAGGTCAACTCCAGCGAAGACAAGTCGATGTTCCTTGAGGCCAAGGGCCACACGATGGTGTACGTCAACGGCGCACCCCGCGTCGGAGACATCTACTCGTTCGGCTACGTCTCGCTCCCGGTCCACCTCCACAAGGGCAAAAACACCTTCCTCTTCGCCGTCGCTCGCGGAGAGTTCTCCGGCAAACTCGCCGACGCTCCCAAACCGATTTCCTTCAACCCCGGCGACCAAACCACTCCCGACATCGTCAAGGGCGAAAAAGAAAAGCTGTGGGTCGCCTTCATCGTCCGTAACGCGACCGAAAAAGACCTCGACGACCTCAACATCAACGCGGGCGGCGTCACCACCAAGGTCCCCCGCGTCATGGCCATGTCCATTCGCAAGGTCGGCTTCCTCGTCAATCCCAATAAGGACGGAAAGTACACCGTCACCCTCAAGCAAGGCCGCCAAACCCTCGATTCCCTACCTCTCACGCTCCGCATTCGCGACCCGCACCAGAGCCACAAGCGAACCTTTGTCAGCAAGATCGACGGAAGCATCCAATATTACGCCGTCCAACCCTCCACCCACGATGGCGCGGGACAAGCCCTTTTCCTCTCCCTCCACGGCGCATCCGTCGAGGCCATGGGCCAGGCCGACGCCTACGAGCCCAAGTCGTGGGGTTACATCGTCTGCCCCACCAACCGCCGCCCGTACGGATTCGACTGGGAAGACATCGGCCGCGAAGATGCCCTCGAAGTCCTCGAACTCGCCAAGAAACGCTACCAGACCGACCCCTCCAAGACGTATCTCACCGGCCACTCGATGGGTGGCCACGGCACCTACCACCTCGGCGTCCTTTACCCCGACAAGTTCGCCGCCGTCGCCCCTTGCTCGGGTTGGGTCAGCTTCTTCTCCTACGCCAACGGCGCAACCTACCCCGACACGCCGGTCGGAAACGTGCTGAAGCGCGCTTCCTCGGCCAGCGATACGCTGTCAATGAAGACTAACTTCTACAGCCGGCCGATCTTCATCATGCACGGCGCGGCCGACGACAACGTCCCCGTCTCCGAGGCACGAAACATGCGCAAAGAGCTCGCCGACGATCCGCTCGTGTTTTGGCACGAGGAGCCAGGCGCGGGTCACTGGTATGACACCGACGACGAACCCGGCGCGGGATGCGAAGACTACGCCCCGATCTTCGACATGTTCGCCCGAACACGGTTACCACAGGTGAATGAAGTCCGCTCCATCGACTTCAAGACCCCCAACCTCGCGGTCTCGAATAAGGATTTCTGGCTGACCATCACCGCGCAAGACGAAGCCGGATCGATCTCAAGTGTCAAGGCGACCGTCTTCCCTGGCCTCCGCAAGTACGTGGTCACCTGCTCCAACGTCGCCGCCTTCAAGCTTGACCTCTCGCCCCTGTACGGCAAGGGCAAGATCACGGTCGTTGTGAACGATAAGGAAGTTTCAACCACGGAAGCCGCTGACGGGGAAATCGAAGTCGACCTCGATCCCAAGGCAAATGCCGACCAGACGATTTGCACGGGGTTCAAAAGCGTCTTCAACAACCACATCACCTTTGTGATTCCAACGGGCGGTTCCAAAGCGGTACAAGAGTGGGCTCGAAACAAGGCTCGCTTCGACGCCGAGCAGTTGGAATATATCGGCAATGGTTCGGTAGACGTCATTACTGATACTGAGTACTTCAAGAATGAAAAAGTGTACGGAGAACGGAACTTGATCGTTTATGGCGACGAGATTGGGAACGGGCTGTATTTGATGATCCATGGCTCGACGCGATCAGGTGTCAGTACACAGGGCATCCGTTTTGAAGCCCGAGCAATGAAGAATCGCGTTGTGGCCAGCATCACGGCATCAGCAAACCTCGATTGCCGACTTGCCGATAGGGTTCCACTCTTCACTGCGGGAGCTTCCATTCCAGACTATTTAGTCCTTGAAAACTCGTATCTTAGAAGTGGACTCTCAGGTGTTGTAACAACTGGCTTTCAGACCGACAAATGACTATTCCTCCCCACGAAATCCGAACCTACCAGGCTCACCAGTTTCCGGGAATCAAACACCTCGACGGAAAGCTGGACAAGGCGCCATGGAACGAGTGCGCCTGGTCCGAGGACTTCGTGGATATCGAAGGCGACATCCGTCCCAAGCCCCGCTTTCGCACCCGAATGAAGATGTTCTGGGCCGACGAAGGCAAGGAGACCGACGGCCTCTACATCGCCGCCGAGATGGAGGAGCCGAACCTTTGGGCGACGCTCACCAAACGCGACTCCGTCATCTTCCACGACAACGATTTCGAGGTCTTCATCGACCCCGATAACGACGGATACGCCTATTCAGAGCTCGAAATCAACCAACTTAACACCCAGTGGGACCTCCTCCTGATCCGCCCCTACCGCGAGCAAGGCCGCGGCGTCGACGGATGGGACATCAAAGGGCTCCGCTCGGCGGTTCACCTCGACGGAAAGCTCAACGACCCAAACGTCAAATGCAAGGGCTGGAGCATCGAAATCCACATCCCCTGGCACCCACTCCACGAGATTTCCAAGGGCGACTCACCCCCCAAACCCGGCGACCAATGGAAGATCAACTTCTCCCGCGTCGAGTGGCATGTCGATGTCGTCGATGGCAAATATGTCAAACGCCCTGGCCTGAAAGAAGACAACTGGGTCTGGTCCCCGCAAGGCATCGTCGACATGCACCTCCCCCACGAATGGGGATTGGTTGAATTCGTAAAGAGTTAGGCACCTTTGGTGCGCGTGGCCTTGTCTCGCCTGAAGGTGAGGAGCCTTCGGAGGTACCAGTCTTTGCACTTTGCACTTTGCACTCTGCACTCTGCACTAAGCACGAGGCTATCCCTTGGCGAAGGGATCGGTGAGAGGGGCACGAACGAATTGAGGGAAAGTTTCCAAACGCCAACAGCCAACAAAGATACTTCTCGGGATAGGGTCCGCCAGAATTGTGCCACAAAGGCACGATTCTGGTGGAGAAGTCGGTGAGGCGTCAAAGACAGCGAACCGGATGAGGGGAACCGATATCCAACCGAGGCCTCACAACTCTCGCCCAATCTCCCAATGATGCCCGAACGGATCCTTCACCCGAGACGACCGCCAACCGTTCGCCTCACCCACCGGAGATATCTCCAAAGCCCCCGCCGACACCGCTCGCTCATGTGCCGCATCGACATCCCCCACCACCAAAATCATCCGCGCCGTCGAACCACCCACCGACTCAGGACTGAAATTCTCATGCTCTGGCGACTCGTCACTCATCCAAAACTCAGCGTCACCGATGGTCAGCATCGCAAACACCGACCCACCTTCATTCAAAACCAGCTTCTCCTCCGCCCCAAAAGCCCGCTCGTAAAACTCGAGCGCCTCGGCCCCACGCCGAACCGACAACAGAGGAATGATCTTCGAACTCATCTCGCCATCTTACACCTGCGCATTGCGCACGATGCACCGTCGTAAGATATCCCTCTGGCGAGAGGGATCGCTGAACGGAGTGAAGCGTAGGAGTCGCAGTGCCCAAATCTGCCCGTCCAACCCATACCAAGGCGATGAAACGAGCCCCAGTGCTTATCCCGCAAACGATTGCGGAGTGATCAGCCGGTAGAATTAGGCTCAAAGGAACCGCCAACGATGTCTGAAACCATAGATTCCCTGCTCCAAGAAGACCGCGTTTTCCCCCCGTCCACCGAGTTCGCCGCCCAAGCGAACGCCAACGACGTCGGTATCTACGAGAAAGCCTTTCGCGACCCGAAGGCCTGGTGGGAAAGTTGGGCCGAGAAGCTCGACTGGTTCGAAAAATGGCACACCACCGTTGAGTTCCAAGCCCCGTTCGCCAAGTGGTTCCTCGGCGGAAAAATCAACGCCTGCTACAACTGCGTCGACCGCCACGCCAACGGCGACCGCGCCAACAAGCCCGCCATCATCTTCGAAGGCGAGCCGGGCGACACTCGAACCCTCACGTTCGCCGAACTGAAGGACGAAGTCAGCCGCATCGCCAACGCCCTTAAGTCCCTCGGCGTACAGAAAGGCGACCGCGTCTGCGTCTACATGCCGATGGTCCCCGAGCTTCCCATGACGATGCTCGCCTGCGCCCGCATCGGCGCGCCCCATGTCGTCATTTTCGGAGGCTTCAGCGCCGATTCCATCCAGGAGCGCATCAACGACACCGGAGCCAAAATCATCGTCACCGCCGACGGCGGATGGCGGCGCGGCAACGTCGTCCAGCTTAAAAAGATCGCCGACGAAGCCCTCGACATGGGTTGTCCCACCATCGAAAAAGTGCTCGTCCTGGAGCGCACGGGCGAGAAAACCGGCCCCGTCAACATGGTCGCCGGACGCGATGTCGCCTGGAACGACCTCGTACCCCAGCAGTCCACCGACTGCCCGTGCGAGCCGATGGACGCCGAAGAACTCCTCTTCGTCCTCCACACCAGCGGCTCCACCGGCAAGCCCAAAGGCATCACCCACACCACCGGCGGCTACCTGACCGGCACCTCGGCCACCTCCAAGCTCGTCTTCGACCTCAAAGAGGACGACATCCATTTCTGCACCGCCGACTGCGGCTGGATCACCGGCCACAGCTACATCGTTTACGGACCACTCGCCAACGGCGCAACCGTCCTCATCTACGAGGGCGCCCCGGACACCCCCGATAAGGATCGCTTCTGGCGCATTATCGAAAAGCACCGCGCCACCGTCCTCTACACCGCCCCGACCGCCATCCGAACCTTTATGAAGTGGGGCTCCGAGTACCCGGCCCGATGCGACCTCTCCTCGCTTCGCCTTCTCGGCTCCGTCGGCGAGCCCATCAATCCCGAAGCCTGGATTTGGTATCACATCAACATCGGCGGCGGTCGCTGTCCGGTCGTTGACACTTGGTGGCAGACCGAGACCGGCGCGATCATGATCACGCCTCTGCCTGGCATAACGGCGACCAAACCTGGCTCCGCCACTCACCCTTTCCCGGGCATTCGTGTCAAAGTCCTCGACGAAGAAGGCACCGGAGTCGATGTCGCCGGACCACACGCCGTCGACCTCGCCAAGAGCGGTTTCCTCATCCTCGATTACCCCTGGCCCTCGATGACCCGCGGCATCTACAACGACCCCGACCGGTTCAAAAAGACCTACTGGAGCAAGTTCGAGAACTGCTACTTCGCGGGCGACGGCATCAAGCTCGACGACGAAGGCTACCTATGGCTCCTTGGCCGCGTGGACGACATCATGCTCGTGGCCGGACACAATATCTCGACGATGGAGGTTGAATCCGCCCTCGTCGATCACCCCGCCGTCGCCGAGGCCGCCGTCATCGGCAAGACGCACGACGTCAAGGGTCAAGCCATCGCCGCCTTTGTCATCCTCCGCTCCGGCTACGAATCGTCGGACAAATTGGTCGGCGAGATCAAGGCGCACGTAGCCCACAAAATCGGCCCGATCGCCCGTCCCGACGACCTGTTCATCTCCGCCGAACTCCCCAAAACCCGAAGCGGAAAGATCATGCGCCGCCTCCTTCGCGACATCGCCGAAGGCCGCGCGCTGGGCGATGTCACCACCCTCGCCGATCCTAACATCGTCGCCTCTCTGAAGCAGAAATACGAATCGAGCGAAGGCTAAATCGAAGGACGACTAGGATGGTGAGCACCACGAAGTTCCCGCCATAGAGCAATGAGCAGCGCGACATCGGGACGAGGGAATGAACAAACCCCGAGCAAGCCGACTAGCCACGCTCCGCCCCTTGGGGAGGTGTCGTCCTGACCATCCAATTATCAACTAACCGAAATCGATGGTCGGGACGACGGAGGGGGAACCCAACTCCCAATCGAATCTTGAATTCCGAATCCTCGACAAAGCAAGGCTATCCTCGATTGGTGAGAGAATCGAACTCCTTAGATCCCACCGAAGGAAGAGCCCTTGTGCAAAGCGACGTCATGACGAGGGATAGATGCAAAATGTCAACCGCCAAACCAAGAAAGATACTTCTCTCGGATAGGGTCCGCCAGAAGGGTGCCACAAAGGCACGATTCTGGCGGAGAAGTCGGTGAGATGTCGAAGACAGCGAACCGGATGAGGGGGGCCCGGCTACACAAAGTATCCGACAATTCCCTCACATCCCGAGCTTTTTCAGCATGTCCGCGCGCCAAACCTCGGTCTTATCCAAAACGTCCGCCCTGTCGGCCCAACTCGGACCAAACGTAATCTTGTCGTCATCGCCAAGATCATAGGTTTCCATTTTCGAAGCAATGCTCGAATAAGACTTCGCAAGCTCGGCTCCATTTCGCGCCTTCTTCAAAACCGGATAGGCCACCGTCCAAGACCGGATCGATCGGATGAGAGGTGTGAGCGCCTTTTCTTCTTTGGGCAGCGCAAAGTCCTTTTTGGTCATGAGAGCATAGCTTTCCAAGAACTCCGCTTGCAGGATTCGAGCAATGCTCGGTTGGACAAACCGCGCAACAAGGTCAGGTGTGACCAGCTTCCGAAGGCCCGCTAAGCCGCCAGCCGTCTTCCCCAGCGATGCGTAGTAAGCCTGAATCGCGGCATTTTGACTGATGACCGACACCATCGAGTCGCCGATCAACGAAAGATCGACGAGACGTCGGGCCAGACGATATCGGGCAATTGACTCTTTGAATTTTCCTGCCTGCGCCAGAGCCTCAGCCGAACCCACCGCGAGTTTGACGAAGCCACGCCCGCTCCCCCTCTCCCCGAATGAGAGTGCACCCGGGTCCATCTTGGGAACCACCCTCGGCCCATGGGTCGATCGAAGCTCGTCGAGGACCTTTAAGACGTCCCGTTCGCGGTCCGCTTTTTCCTTGGGCGTCTCCTGCCGATAAGGTATCTCCGGCTTGCCCTCTTTCTTTCGCTGAAGGTTCTTCAGGTCCTTCTCCATCATCGACGATATAGATTCCTGGTTCCGACGCATGACCTTGTCGGCCTTGGCCAAAATCTGCTCGATCTTCCGAGACTCCTGCGTTGCCTTCGGAGAGTCCAAATCGGCCTGGTTAAGGGGAAGCCCAACCTTCTTGGCCTCCTTCAATAGGTTCAAGCACTCTGAGCGCAGACCTTGCCCGGCATGCGGTTGGCCAGCAATCAGAGACACATAAAGCGCCAGCAGTCCCACAATCCTATACACGGATCATCTTCACCGAAGGTTTCGAATGACTTGGGATCCAGGACGCTGACAAGTAAACTGACAACGCATCAAGAAAGCCCGATCACTTTGCAATCATATAAGCGATCCGGGTCTCCCACTTGCTGGCGTCCGGCTCCTGCGTTGGATCCGTAGGATAGAACTCGTACCGAGAGACGAACTCCTCTCCCTTCGGCCCTTTCTTCATCTTAAACTTCAGGTGCTTCTCGCTCGCGAACGCCTGCAGTTTGGCGTTCGCCGCCACCACCGTTTCGTAGGGCCCATGATGAATCATCGTCACATAGCGGCCCTTGGGAATAGTCCCCGTTTTCACCTGAGCGTCGCCCTTTACGAGCTTCGCCACCGGGAAACCGACTTCGATAGCGAGCCCCTTTTTCATATCCACGCGAACGAACCGCATGAACGGCGCTCCGGCCTGAGCCACGTGGTGATCGCTCATCCACTTCGCCACCTTCGGCAGATTGTCGGGCATGGCGCGCCCGATCGTGTCCATCGTCACTTCGAGCGCGATGGAGGCGTAGGGGACGGCTGGTCGAGACTCAATTTTCGGCTGATCGAGCTGAAGAGTGATGGCGAGAATGGTTGCAATCATGGCTTTCGTTCCTCGGCGGTGAATGGATATTGAACCTCGGCTACCGCCTGATCCGGGTTCTGACAGTCATGGTAAATCTCAATATAAGGGCCATCCAACAATTGGTGGTTGGCCGCCAGCCATTCGGAGAGGGCGACGTGGCTTCGGCGTAGACCAACGCGCAACGGCCCTGCGAACATTGCCGATGCGACGCTGCGCTCAGGATGCTCGATCGTTGCGATCGGCGACTCGGCAGGAAGGTTTGCGACGGGAAAGGCGACGTCGACGACTTCGTTCGTAAGGTCCTCGGGCGAGGTGTGCCAAAGCGCCATCGCGGGGCCGACGATCTGCCCGCTTCCCCGCATGATTTGGTCGGCAAGCTCGCCATACGCGCGACCCAGAATATCGCCTGCTTGGTCGTTAGTCGGAATCACAATCCGCGAAATTGCCAAGCGCATGCTCGGCGCGGTCTTCGCCTCGATTTCCGGCGCCGAAACCTCATCTCCCTGGTCGAGAGTCATCAGCTCCAGGTCGATGCGAATCAGGCGTTCGATCTCTGCGTCTAGCCGCTCCTTCGCCTCTTGTCGCTTGGCCCGTAAGCCGTCGGCGAACTCACGCGGGTCGGATCGATTGGCCAGTAAGTCGCGAATCTCCTCCAGGGAGAATCCGAGCTGCCTCAGCCCGAGAATCCGTCGCACGTCTGCCATCTGCTCCACCGAATAGTAGCGGTAACCGGTTTCTTCGCGAACGAAGACCGGCTGCAGAATGCCTTCATCATCGTAGTGACGCAAAGTCACGATGGATACGCCGGTCAACCTCGCGAAATCGCCAATTCGAATCATGACGACGTCATCGTACATGTCTCAGGCAACCAGAGAGTCAAGCGGTTTTCAAAGATTTTCAGAATTTCGTTAGGGACGGACCTCCTGAATCCACCGCCAAACCAAGCTATCCCTTAGAAAAGGGATCGGTGAGAAAATCGAACCGTGGGATTGACGACGGCGCCCCGCATCGCAAGATTACCCATGCTTAGCCGAGGCCCCACTCCCAACTGAAGCCTCAAACTCTAAGTCGCCGGCACATACAGCTTGTACGTGTACTCCAGAGTCAGCTTCTCGCCTTTCTTCACCGACGGCTTCCACACCAGCTTCGACGTAGTGTTCACCTGCCGCAGCCCCCGCGTCGTCTTCGTCACGGTCGGATCGCCAGTCTTCGAGATCACCTCGCCCGTCAGGTTCTTGGTGATCCGCATCTGAATCTCATCCTTGCGCCCGTTTCGAACCTGCAGGGTCCCCTTGACCGTCACCAAATCGTATTTAGGATTGTTGTATCGATCCTTGATCGCCCCGCGCTCACGCTCGACCTCCTCCTCGTTCGACTCAGCCTGAACGTCTAGCGCCTTATTGATCTGCAGATCGCACTCCCCGTCGGCCATACAATAGTTCATCATCGATTGCCCGATCAACTCGCCTTTATTGAATATCGTCGCCGGGGCCGTCGTCAGCGGCTTGCCCGCCCCATTCTTGAACTTAATCGTGTGCCACACATCCTCCGAATTCGGCGCGTTTGGCGGCATGATTTTATAGTTTCCGCTGGCATCCACCTGGTCGTCGATATCCCACGTATAGACGTGCTTATACTCGGCATCGAACCGGAACAGGTTTTGGTAAGTCCGCGAGCCTTTTTTGGAAACAAAGTTCGAAAGGTCGTAGAAGAACAGATCGCTGATCTGCTCGCCGCCGGCTTCAGAAGCGGGTGCGCCACCCCACTGAACCTCTTTGTCCGCCATCGGCCTATAGGCGTTTTGAGTCATAAATCCGCCCTGTCCTCCGCCCCGCGACACTGGTTGGGACGCAACGCCGAGCGAGCTCAGCCACTGATCACCTGGCATATTGGCTGTCAAAGGGTCCAAAATGTCCTTAAACTGCAAGTTCGGAAATCCGGTGATTAACCGCGTCGGAACCTTGTCCAAATCGGTCAGATCATTGAGCACCGTCGCCTTTGAAGCCAAAGTCAGCTTGTCTGGATTGGTAATATCGACGGCATAACCCGGAGCCCATGTAATGCCCCGCTCCAAGGACATCATCATCACCTCTTTCGTCTTCTTGTCCGCGCTAATCTTGTAATACTTATTCTCCGAGGTCAACTCGACCGTCTTGGTCCACGTAAAGCCAGGCTCCGACGTCCTCACAAAGCGAATAGCATCCTTTGGCAGAGCAATGGTCCCGTTCGCCGTTTCCAGTACCAAAAGCCCGCCGTCCGCCGATTTGATCTTGCCTTCCAGCGGCGGCGTCACATTGCTCTCGATCGAAACCGTCTTGCCGACGTTCTTCTGAACCAACTCATCAAAGTTCTTCAGACTCTCGGTCTTACTGGTTTTGTCGACATCTGTCGCGGTTGAAATGCTCTGAATTTCGCCATCCGGCGTCCAAAACCACAACGTCCCAAGCGACGCCTGCGGAACTTCGACGATGTTCGCGATTCCATCCTTGACGGGAATCCTGCGCGTGATGAACGCGTATCCGTTCTTAAACATCGAAACCGAAACGACCTCTGGGGTCGTCATGGCCGTTTTCGCCTGAAGCACCAGCACCCCGGTCAAAAGAGTTGACAGCATATGGGTTGGACGATCCAGCTATGCCAATGTTATTGGGAAAAGACGGCCTTGTGCGCTCCACCCTCTGAACTCCTAAGGACGGGTGGCACGGTCAACGACGTCTTCCCGCTTGCGGGATGGGAGATGGCCGTGAAAACGGGGCAAGGGCTTTAATTCCTCCCCACCGCTTCACTGCGTTCAGCGACTCCCCCTGGGAAGTAGCTTGGTCATTCGGAAATCAAGGTCGAGTCAGTGCGTCATCCGGCCCCAAAGTCCAACATGGAGAAAAGCAACTTGGCATTGACTCATATTGAGCCCAACAGCCACGCTACTCCCTGGGGAGGGTCCACAATGGAGCCTGCCACAAAGGCAGGATTCATGTGGAGTCGCTGAGCCAAGACGTGGCGAAGCGGTGGGGAGGATGCATTGACCGCTAAACTATCCCTTGGCGAAGAAGGGTCAGCGAACATTCCTGCCACAAAGGCAGGAATGTTGTGGAGGGTGAGCGAGAAGCGAACTCCTTAGATCCCGCCGAAGGAAAATGGAGCAAAGCGACATCGGGACGAGGGATTGACGACAAACTCCCCATCGAAAAGCCCTACTGCCCCGTCGGCACATACACCTTGTACCGAACCGTAAACTTCTGAGTCTCACCCGCCCCCAGCTTAAAGTTCCACGTCAAGACCGAATACGGGTTAGACCCCTTCAGGCCCGTCTTGCTCACGTCCATCTCGGCCTTCGGCTCGGACTTATTCACCTCACCCAAAAACGTCTTCTTAATCGAGAAATCCACCGCTTCCGTCTTCGGATTTTCGACCTCTAACTCCGTCTCATAGGTGATCAGGTCCATCGTTGGGTTCCCTTTCTTATCCTTGATCGCGCCAACATTTCGGTCGATCAGATCCGTCGAAACCGACGTTTTGAAGTCCAACGATCGGCTCACGACTAACTCAGCCTCGGTGTTTGCCGCGGTGTAGTTCATCATGCCCTGACCAACCACTTCGCCTTTCTTGAACATTGTCGCCGCCGCCGTCGAGATCGGCTTACCCGTCTGATTCTTGAACTTGATCTTGTTCAAAACCCCCGAACCCTGCTCGCCGTCCCAGGTGTACGTCCGCTTATACGGTACGTCGAATTGATACAGGTACTGATAGCTTCGCGACCCCTTTTTGAGGCTTACATTTTCCAAGTCATAGAAGAACAAATCCTCCAACTGCTCGCCCGCGACATCTTGGGCTACGAGGCCACCGTCCGTAATCGACTTCAAGGTGCTTATGTCTTCCGGGCTCGCCGACCGAATGGTAAGCCCCGCTGCCGCATCTCGCCGCGTCAACTCCCCAGCCCGATTCGCAAAAGACCCGCCGAATCCACCCGCCCCGCGACCGCCGCCGCCAAACCCGCCGGGCGCGCCGCCCGAGATCGAGGCCAGCCAGTCGTCCACCGACATACCCGAAGTCAGCGGGTCGAGAATATTCTGAAACTGAAGGTTCGGAAAACCGGTGATCAAACGTACCTTTGCGCCCTGAAAGTCGAGAAGGTCGTTCAGCACCGTCGATTTCGCCGTAAACGTCAGCTTGTCCGGAGCCGACAAATCGATCGAATACCCGGGAGCCCACGCCATGCCGCGCTCCAGCGACATCATCATCACGCTCTTCGCGTTGTTCTTCGTCAGAATCTGATAGTAGCGCGCCGACTCCTGATGCTTATCTTCCCGCGCCAGCACGATGTTCGGGTCCTTGCCCACCAAATCCTCGATCTTATCGAAGGCAAACAACTGCATTCCCTCGCTCGTCTCCACTGCCACGAGGTTGCTCTTATAGCTTCGAAGCACGCCGTCGTAGGTCACACGTCGCTCAGATTTGTGACCGTCTTTCTCGTCCGAATAAACCACGGTGAACACAAATCGCTTCCCAATATTCGCATCCAATACCTCCTGGTACATGGAGAACGGAACCTTCGTCGTCACCGTCTTCCCCTCGTCCACGCTGGTCACGGAGTCGATCTGACCCTCGTTGGTCCAAAACCACAAACTGCCCAGCGAGGTCTGCGGCACCTCGACCACCTTCGCACTGTTGTCCGTGATGGGAATCTCGCGCGTGACAAACGCGTACCCATTCTTGAACATCGAAATCGAAACGACTTTCGGCTTCACCACGGACGGTGCCTGAAGAAGCACGAGCGAGCTAAAAACAACCGGAACTAACCCCATAAAAACTGAAACGTTTCACTCGTTCCGAGGTTTTACTCGTTTGAAAAGGTGTATTCTTACGTCTACCATTTAGGCTCATGTCGCAAGAGAAGATCGTCGTCGTCGGCGCGCGGGAAAACAACCTCAAGAACATCACGGTCGAAATCCCTCGCAATCAGCTCGTGGTCATCACCGGACTCTCGGGGAGCGGCAAGTCGTCACTCGCGTTCGACACTATTTACGCCGAGGGCCAACGTCGCTATGTCGAATCCCTTTCCGCCTACGCCCGACAGTTCCTTGGCCAAATGGATAAGCCCGACGTTGACCATATCGACGGCCTTTCCCCCGCCATCTCTATCGACCAAAAAAGCGCGTCCAAGAACCCCCGCTCCACTGTCGGCACCGTCACCGAGACCTACGACTATCTCCGAATTCTCTTCGCCCGCGTCGGCACGCCGTACTGCATCAACGGCCACGGCCCTATCGAGCGCCAAAGCACCGACCAAATCGTCGATATCGTCAAGGCCCTCCCCGAAGGCACCAAATTGCAGATTTTGGGACCCGTTGTAAGGGGCCGTAAAGGTGAATACAAGAAAGAATTGGTCGATATCGCCAAGGCTGGCTACGTCCGCGTCCGCGTCGATGGCCGCATGTACGAAGTCACCGATGACATCCCGATGGATCGCTACAAACAGCACACCATCGAGGTCGTTGTCGACCGAATCGTGGTGAAAGAAGGGCTCGAAAGACGCCTCACAGACTCCATCGAAGCCGCTCTCAAAATGGGCGCCGGCCTCGTCACCGTCTCGATCCAAGTCCCCGAGGGCGCCGAGCTGTCGCCCGTTGTCGCCAACATGCTCGCGCGCCAGCAGGATTATGAAAACGAGGCTGAAGGCTGGTCCGACCTCCTTTTCAGCGAAGCCTACGCCTGCTCGGTGTGCGGATACTCCATGCCCGACCTTGAGCCGCGCATGTTCTCGTTCAACTCGCCCTATGGCGCTTGCCCGGACTGCACCGGCCTCGGAACCAAGACCGAGTTCGACGCCGACCTCGTCGCACCCGATCCATCAAAACCCCTCCGAGACGGCGCAATTCTTCCCTTTGTGTACAAGTCTGGCGAAGTGAAGGAATGGTGGCCGGAAATGCTCGACGCCGTCGGACGCGCGTGTGGGTTCGATGCCTCCCTCCCCATTTCTGAAATCCCCGCCGAGGGCATGCAGGCTGTTTGGAATGGCCTCAGCGAGCCCATCCAGGTCAAGATGAAGTATGGCAAGAGCGAACGCACCTTCAGCACCGAATGGCGCGGCGTCCTGAATTCCCTCCGCAAGCGCTACGACGAAACCGAAAGCGAATGGGTCAAGCAAGACCTCGAACAATACCAAAGCACCAAGCCGTGCCCGTCTTGCCAGGGTCGAAGGCTCAAACCCGAATCGCTCCTCGTCAAAGTCGCCGACCACGACATGAGCCAGATCACGAAAATGTCGATCGTCGACGCCGTCGAGTTTTTCTCGACTCTCGCGGGCAAACTCACGAAGCGACAACTGACCATCGCCGAACGCGCCGTCAAAGAAATCGGCGAGCGGCTCCGCTTCCTCCTCGACGTCGGCCTGGGCTACCTTACGCTGGATCGTAACGCCCGAACCCTCTCCGGCGGCGAAGCCCAACGTATACGCCTTGCAACCCAAATCGGTTCTGGTCTGATGGGATGCTTGTACGTTTTGGACGAACCCTCCATTGGCCTCCACCAGCGCGACAACCGCAAGCTCATCGACACCCTTGAACGCCTCAAGAGCCTCGGCAACACCGTCCTCGTCGTTGAGCACGATGAAGAAACCATGCTCGCCGCCGACTACCTGCTCGAACTCGGCCCCGGTGCCGGAGAGCATGGTGGCAAAGTCGTCGCCGAAGGGACGGTCAAAGAATTCCTCAAAGCCAAAACCATGACCGCCGATTACCTCAGCGGTCGAAAAGAAATCGAAATCCCCAAAGCCCGCCGCCAGCCCCGGCAACCCGAAAAACCGGCTAAGGCCGTTGTGGTACTCAAAAGCGATAAGAAACTGAAGAAAGCGGTTAAAAAATAGGCGAACACCTTTTGATAGTTGCCATCGTCTCTATCAAAAACTATGTCGCAAGTCCCGCCACCGAACTATGCAAACTACCCTCGTCCAGGAATGGGTCCCAATGCCTCGGACCTACGCAATCTAGCCGACGGCTACTTTGGCCTGAATCAGGTCTTTATCATCAATATAGTTCTGAACTTCGCCTCGCGCTTGCTCGGCCAGGTGTCGACGCCACAGACGGTTTGGTTCATCATTTTCGGCTATGCCATCGTGATGATGGCCGCCATCACCGCTCTGACGCTTCCCCATAACAAAAAGATCGCTGCCGGAATGGGCTGGGATCCATCAAAGGCAACGCTCGCCTCGGTCCTCATGGGCCTCAACTCAGCCTTTTGTTGCGGAATCATCGGCTACATCATCATGCAGTCATACGCGGCGAAGAAATTCCGTGAAGCCGGAGCGCCGCGAAGCTTCTTTGGCTTCAAGAAAGCCGAGTTGTACGCCTTCATCGACCAACTCCAATATCAACAAGGACAAACGAACCAAACCTTCTAACAACTGTTATCTCCGCACGTCGAACCCGTTTCTAGCCTCTAAGGTTCGCGACCTAACGGAATACCTGTTGGCGAAGGGGGTTCACAACATCCCTGCCTTTATGGCAGGGATGTTGTGAACGTGAGTGAGGCACGACCGAACTCCTTAGATCCCGCCGAAGAAAATGGCGCAAAGCGACATCGGGACGAGGCATTCACAACCTGCCCGCCTACCTCTATAGGTACAAATAAATATTCACAGCTACTGCAGATGCCCCTTGGCGAAGGGGCCGGTGAGTGAGGGGCGAGCGAACCGGGGGATTGATGACAAAACCCAACTGCCAACTCTAGCAGTCCATGCTCTGTGCTCCGTGCTCTGAAGCCTGAATCCTGAAGCCGAACCCCTACTTAAACCCCTTCGACTCAAAGAACTCGAAGCTCGCCCGTACTGCATCCAACGGCGACCCTGGACTCTCGTCCAACTCGATCGCCCCAAACGAGATGCCGTTCTTAACCGCAAACTCCAAGCACCCGTCCATATCGACCAATCCGTCGCCCGCGACCGTCCACTGAGGCGTCCGCGAAGGATCGACATCCTTCAAGTGCAGCATCTTCACCCGATCCGCATGCGCATTGATGAACTCAACCTCGTTCTTGCCGCCCACGCGCACCCACGCCACGTCGACTTCGAAGTTCATGATGTGCGGCGGAATGATGTCCATCAGGTGCTCCAGCCCCGCCTTCCCATCAATCTCTCGAATCTCGAAATCGTGGTTATGGTACAGGTAGTCAAAACCAGCTTCGTGACACTTCGTACCCGCGTCGATCAGCGGCTCGGTGAACGCCTTCAGGCTATCCAACGAAGCAAAGTGCTCCGACGAAATCCACGGCATGATGATCGTCTTGCAGTCCAGCGCGTTCATCACCTCGAACAGCTCGTCTGGCGTCTCAAACTCAGCCAGGCCATAGTGCGCGCCGCTCACCTTCAGCCCGGTCTCGTCGAGATAGCCCTTCCAGTCCTTCACCGACTCGCGGTTCAAACCGCCCAGCTCGACGTACTCGATACCGTAAGAGGCAATCTGCTTCAGAGTGCCGAGGACGTCGTTCGCAAGCTCGTTGCGGACCGTGTAAAGCTGGGTCGATATTCGCATACTGAACTCATTATGAAGCCTCAAATCGAGGGAGCCTTCATGAGTTCCTTATCTTTAAAGAATTCGTTTTCCAGGACATCGTCGATCCATCCGTGATTCTCCAATTCCTGCACCGGCTTGTGCTCGCGCGCCTCGACTTCCAAGATCTTCGCCCGCTTCACATCGGCCTCGTACGACAGCACCCCATTGCGCACGCCGCGCAGGGTCACCGCCGTCGAGCGATTATCGTACTCCAATGCTGAGTCGGCCAAAACCGCACCGATATAGCGGCCATGCTCGCCCGTCGTCACATTGTAGGTCAGGATCAAAGTGCCCGATCGCGGGTCGGCGATGACGCTAATGATGTGCTTGCCGTACTTCGTACGCGGCGAAATCTGGTCGAGCAGTTGCTGATCCTCCACCACCGAAACCGGCGACTCCTTGGTGCCCGTCGTCTTTGTATCCGAAATCGTCGGCGTGTCGGTCGGAGCTGGCCCCGCGTCATTGGAAGACAGGTTCACCGGCGAAGTCTTGATCGTATTGTCAGCAAAGTCGGCTCGGGGAGGAGAGGTCTTTTCTGCCGTCTGCGGCGACACGATCTTCTCCGAGATCGTCGGCCGGGTCGAGCTCTTCGCCTCGGTCGGCGACTTCGAACCTGCGATGTAGGCAATCGAACTGATCGCAATCACACTCGACGCCACCGCGACGTACAGCCACGGCGAAACCCGGCGTCCGGCCAACACCATCGACCGCGTCCGATTCGCCTGGCTCGAAATATCCAGCGCCGCCTGAACTCGGTTTAGCTTCACCAGCACGCCCGGTGCGTTCCGGTCGAGGTCCAGGGCCAGTGCGTACCACTCCGCCGCCGGAGCCAGTTCACCTTGCTCCGCGTGCAGATCACCCATCATCACATGGGCGTCCACACTTTCGGGAAAACGCTTCAAAATCGAAAGGCAGAGCGTCTTCGAACTCGAAATATCGCCCCGAATCCGGAGCAGATTCACCCTCGCAAGGTCGGCCTGAAGGACCTGTCGATCGTCCACCACCGCAGAGGTTACCGTTACATCGGCATCACTATTCATTGCTATCTTCCTGTGCTGCCAAATCCGCCTGCTCCCCGGTCGGTCTGATCTAGCTGGGAAACGGGCTTCCAATCCACCCGCGTAACGGGCGCAACAACGAGTTGCGCAACCCGATCACCCTTCTCAAATCGTACAACCTCTGAGCCCAAATTGATGAGAATAACCCGTATTTCCCCGCGATAATCTGAGTCGATAGTCCCGGGCGAGTTCACCATCCCGATCCCATGCTTCAGCGCCAGCCCGCTTCGCGGCCTCACCTGAGCCTCAAATCCCTCCGGCAAAGCGATCTTGATTCCCGTCGGAACCCCCATCCGCTCCATCGGTTGCAACTCGAACGCCTCGGCACAGCACAGGTCCATTCCCGCCGATCCGTTAGTCTGATATTGAGGAGCCACCGCCCCTTCCAGAAGTTCGATTTCAACGAGCAAAGCCATGCCTCTCTATTCTGACCGTTAAGCCTCCAAGTCGGCATGGAATACTAATAATGTGCGCATCGAGCCTCTTGGAGAAACCGCCTTCATCCTTCGTAATCTCGAGGTCGAGCCCCACGTTCTCGCTCGATCCATCGAGCTGGCTGGCGTACCTGGAGTCGACGAAATCGTTCCCTCGATGGAAACCGTCGGCCTCTATGTCGATCCCGACGTCTTCGACCCTGAAAAACTCATGTCGCTCAAGCTGGTCAATCCTGGCCGCGGCCGCAACTTCCTGGTCCCCGTCTTTTTCGATGGCCCCGATCTGGCCGAAATCGCCCAAATCCTACAAGTCGAGCCCGAATTCCTCATCAAGATCTTCTGCGACCAGACCTACACCATTGTCGCCATCGGCTTCCAACCCGGCTTCCCCTACATGAAGGGCTTGCCTGAGTCCATGCTCAATATTCCGCGCCGAAGCGAGCCCCGGATCAGCGTCTCCGCCGGGTCGGTCGGCATCGCCGCCGGCCAAGCCGGGATCTATCCGCAGGATTCGCCTGGCGGCTGGAACCTCCTTGGAACCACGCCGCTCCAAATCGCCGACAAAACCACCCAGTTCTTCCCGTTGTCCCCATGCGACACCGTGAAGTTCGTCGAAATCGACAAAGCCGAACGAGAATCGTTACAAAATAAAACCATTCTCGACTATGCCCACAATCGACCTTAACGCCGACATCGGCGAGGGTTTCCCAAACGACCTGGCCCTCCTTGAGGTCATTTCGTCGGCGAACATCTGCATGGGCTTCCACGCCGGTAGCCCCAAGTACACCGAAGAAGTCATTCGACTCGCCCGAGCGCGGGGCGTCAGGGTCGGTGCCCACGTCGGTTTTCCCGACCGTCAGTCGATGGGCCGCCGCGAGCTCGAAGAGGGTTATCCCGAGGAATGGATCATGTCCGTCGAAGCCCAAATCCGCGCTTCCGGCCCCGCCGCGTACATCAAGCCTCATGGCGCGCTTTTTCACTGGCTAGCAAATGCGCCGGAAGATTCGCAATACCTATGGAACGTGCTCGAAGAAATGGAAAGACCGTTCATGGGACTGCCGGGAACCGGACACGAAACCCAATGTCGAAGACGCGGACTGCGGCTCATCAATGAGGGCTACTGCGAACGAGGCTATGACCGATTCGGTCGTCTGTTGCCTCGAAGCGAGCCTGGAGCCGTCATCCACGACTTGGACGCCATCTGCGATCAGGCCGTGCGCCTGGCGTCGAAGGTGGAGTCGATTTGTGTCCATGGCGACCGGCCGGATGCGGTGAAGGTCGCCGAGGCAGTCCGCAAAACGCTGGAGCAGGAGGGTTATAAGATCACAGCATGAGTCTGAAAGTCATTAAGAAGTTCGGGCATATCCAAAAGATTTCTCGGCCGATGAAGCTTCGTAAGCAGGGCGTGCCGCCCAGCGGACCGATTGACCCCTTCACCCCGGAGATCGTCCGCGCCGCGCTCCTCCACGACTCCGACTCCAACATCGTCGAGGTGATGGGCACCATCGTCTTCGAAGCTCGACGCCCGATGACCATCGCCTGGATGACCCCACAAGGCGGCTTCGTCCGCTACCTGCGCAAGTTCGAAAAGATTCGCGTCACCTGCGTCGGCGAGTTCGCCGGCTACCTTGGCTTCACGCCACGAATGTTGCCTGACCGCAACCTCGAGGGCCTCTTCCCGCCCGTCCACCAACTCCGCTATCTGCCGCTGGAGGCTCGCGAAACCTTCCATATCAAGTCGACGCTCAACCTCAGCCGTCAGGGATTCCGCTTTGATTCCGATTTCCCAACCGGTGCCGAGCCTGGCGCGACCGAACCCGCCTGCCAAGGTCTCATTCAACAGACCCCCAGCGGGCAAATCATCGTCCTCGGCCCCGATGGCCCCGTCACCGGCGGCTACCGTAAGCTGGGTGTCATCATCCGCGCCGACTGGCCCTACCTCGCCAGCATGAATTACTTCGAGGAATACGAACTCGTGCCCGTCAACCACCTCATCGCCCGACACGCGTACGAGGAAACTCTTTCGGAACTGCACAAACGAACCCAAATCCTGCGTGTCCTCCAAGCCAACGGAGACTCAATGGACGCCTATCGCCAATTACTCTAGGGCCCGCAAGCCGCAAGCCGCAAGCCGCAAGCCGCAAGCCGCAAGCCGCAAGCCGCAAGCCGCAAGCCGCAAGCCGCAAGCCGCAAGCCGCAAGCCGCAAGCCGCAAGCCGCAAGCCGCAA
>WGMG01000013.1 GCA_016125185.1 Armatimonadota bacterium
ACAAATCCAAAAAGACCGTCATCGTCGCATGCGCAAGGAAACTCGCACACGTCGTCTGGGCAATCCTAACGAACGACGAAGACTACAGCCAAGAGATATTCATGAAACAGGCAAGGCTCACTTGACAAGACAGCATCTAAGTTCTGTGACCACTGCGTGGTCAGTTCTCGTTTTCAAGCCGAAGGCCCCTTGTGGGATGAGATGTTCTGTG
Organism: Armatimonadota bacterium; assembly: GCA_016125185.1. NCBI lineage: Bacteria > Bacillati > Armatimonadota > Armatimonadota bacterium. The sequence goes on from WGMG01000013.1 coordinate 212, forward strand.
AGCGTGATGTAGCTGGGTCATCGAGCGAGAAAACCCGGAACTGCTACCAAAGTGCCGAGTCTTGGGGCAAACTCTCAAATCCGTGATCAGAGGTTCAGAGATTTAAGAGTCTCCGAAAGGGAACTCCGGTGGCCCATCTTCCCGACTCTTACACAGGCGAGACGCCTGTGCCCCCAAAGACTGCACTCCGAATCACCGTCCAGGAGAGGCTCTCAGCGGATTTTCCCCTCCCGCCTCCTGACACAAGTCAGGAGGCACCCTTCCACATCGAAACTGCCTTTGTGGCAGTTTCAACTGCGGACCCTCCCATTTTCGCTTCGCGAGAAATCGGAGAGGGACCTGCAAGCAATTCCATTCTCCAAAGGGGCTGAGATCCCTTGATCGATTTTCCCCTCACCCGGTTCCTGACAAGTCAGGAACCACCCTCTCCCATTTTGAAAAATAGGAGAGGGTTTGATCGGCAAAAAAAAATTAATAGGAGAGGGTTTGATCGGCAAAAAATGAAAGACCCGCGCGAGGCGGGTCTTCGGGGGTTTGGATGCGGGTTGACAGGATTACTTGCGTCGTCGGCGTGAGAGGAACGCGAGGCCGAGGCCGAGGGCCAAGAACGAGCCTGGTTCGGGAACGGTCGTGAAGTCGTAGCCCGAGACGTCGAGGGCTCGCCATTCGGACGAAACCATGTCGGCGCCGGGGCCGGTCGTACCCGCCCAATCTTGAATCTGCGGCGTGCCGTGGACGATCCAGTCGGCGTAGTCGCCGCCCGAGTAGTTGATCTGGTTGAACTCGTCGATATGGGTCGTGCCATCGAGCGAGAAGTAGGCGTGGTGGGCGCCGGAGGTGGTGAAGGTTCGATTGCCAAACTCATCGTAGCGGAAGAGATCGAGCATGGCGATGCCAGGGGCAAAGCCGATGTTGGAGCCCCAGCCGCCAGCCCCGAGCGCTTCGGTGATTTCGTGGGAAGCCACCGTGAAGTAGTCGTAGCTGTTGTGGTTGACCCCGTGGTCGAAGTGGCAGATGCTACTGTTGAGCCAGATGGTGCAGTCGGACGAGACGTTGGTGGTGAAGCCGAGGGCGCGCGCCTGGGCCGTGGTGATGTCGACGCCGGTGCTCGCGTTGGTGACGGGGTCGTTGGCCTGGACCGGCAGATGGGCGAGGGCCATGTTGTCGTCAGCCGAGGTGGCGTCGGTGACCATATGGCTTCGGAGGTCGCCGTAGGTGACGTGAATGGTGCTGGCCGAACTGGCTCCAAGCCCGCTACCGGAATCGACGAATCTGATGTTGACGGTGATCGGGTCGAGAATCATGTTCTGATAGACCGCGATCGCCTGGTTGATGGTGGCCATCATCTGAGCGCCGTTGGCGTTCGTGGTGATGGAACTGTCGAACGTCGGATTGATGACGAGATTTGCTGATGCGGATACGGCAAGTCCTGCCACCACGCCCGTCATCAGCGACGCACGCATTAGTTTGATGTTCATGTTGAATTTCCCAATTTGACTAGGTGGGGAGCGATCCAAAAGTACCCACCCAATACAATGAATGCATTATTGTAGTCCCTTGGCGCGAAATGATCAAGGCGATGTTAAGGGGCTTAACCTACGGTTGGAAGATCGTTCAATATTAAAGAAAATGCCTTTCTTGGTATTCCAAGTCTTGAATTTGCATAGCCAGCGAGGGAGAATGGAGATATGATTTCGCTTCTCGCCGCGCTTTCGCTTGTGCCTCAGGGCCAACCCATCACGATCACGGTGGAGGCGAACAAGATTCTGCATCCGATCAGCCCGGATCTGTTCGGCATCTTCTTTGAAGAGATCAACTGTGCGGGCGACGGTGGCATCTACCCCGAATTGGTGCGAAACCGCTCGTTCGAGGACTCGGACAAGCCAGAACATTGGGACGTGTCGAGCGGGTTGGACGCGACCGTGGAGAAAGGAAAGCTGGTGGTGAATGCCAGCTCGGAAGGCGAGATCGAGAACAAGGGCTATTGGGGCATGAGCCTGAAGAAGGGTCAGAAGTATCTGCTTCAGGTGACGGGCGACTTTCCCGATGCAAGCCAGTTGACGTTTGAGGCGACAGACGGATCGCGGCCAGTGGCATCGTCGGTCGTGAAGTTTGCGAAGGGCGACGACCGAACGGCGGTGGCGACGATCGTTCCTTCGGAATCGACTGCGGCGGGCGCACTGAAGATCAAGGTGGCGAAGGGTCAGAAGTTCGCCCTCGACTACGTTTCGCTGTTCCCGACGGCGACTTTTAAGGGTCGGACTAACGGTCTGCGGCCAGGGCTGATGACGATGCTGAACGACCTTGGTCCGGCGTTTGTGCGGTTCCCCGGTGGATGTTGGGTGGAAGGCGACCGAATGGCGTCGGCGTACCGCTGGAAGACGACGATCAATAATTTGGAGACTCGGCGCACGGTGCCGAACCTGTGGGGCTACAAGTCCACCAACGGCCTTGGGTACCACGAGTACCTGCAGATGTGCGAAGACCTCGGCGCCGCGCCGCTGTTCGTGGTGAACTGTGGGATGTCGCACAAGGAGACGGTGCCGCTGGGACAGATGGACGAGTTTGTGCAGGACGCGGTGGACGCGATTGAGTATGCCAACGGCCCGGTCACGAGCAAATGGGGCGCGGTCCGCGCCAAGAACGGGCACCCGAAGCCGTTCAATTTGAAGTATGTGGAGATCGGGAATGAGAACGGCGGTCCAGCTTACAACGAGCGGTACAAGCTGATCTTCGACGCGATCAAGTCGAAGTATCCGAACATCATGACGGTGGCCGACGTGTGGGGCGGGACTCCCACGAGCGCGCCGACCGAGATCATCGACGAGCACTATTACAACAACCCGGCGTTCTTCTTCCAGAACGCGCATCGGTACGACACCTACGACCGAAAGGGTCCGCAGATTTATGTGGGCGAGTACGCGGTGACGCAGGGTTGCGGAAGCGGCAACGTGATCGGCGCGATCGCCGAGGCCGCGTTCATGACGGGCATGGAGCGCAACTCGGACGTGGTGAGAATGGCGAGTTACGCGCCGCTATTTGCTAATGTGAACGCGAAGGCGTGGAACCCCGATCTGATCTACTTCGATTCCAGCAACGTTTACGGAACACCTTCGTACTACGTGCAGAAGCTGTTTGCGCGAAACCGGGCGACGGACGTGGTCGAGAGTTCGGTGACATCGATTCCCGTAACGAAGAGCTCTTTCCCGGTTGGCGGCATTGGCGTGGGCACATGGGACACGCAGTCCGAATACAAGGACATCACGATCATCGAGGACGGAAAGGAGACGAAGATCACCGATCCGAAGTCGATGATGAAGCCAGCGACCGGCAAGTGGGAGTTTGACGGCGACACGGTGCGGCAGACCTCGGACGAGGAGGGGGCGAAGTGCATGTTCCCGATGCCGAAATCGACGAGCTACACACTGAAGCTGAAGGCGAAGAAGAACGGCGGGCGCGAGGGCTTTTTGGTCTTGGTCGGCGCGAAGGATGCGAACAACTTTATGTGGCTGAACCTCGGCGGATGGACGAACACGGTCCACGGCTTGGAGCTTGGCATCGACGGCGGGAAGAGCCAGGTTGGCCATCACATGAACGGGACCATCGAGACCGGGCGATGGTACGACATCCAGATCGACTACTCGCCGGAGAAGATGGTTTGCTACCTGGACGGCAAGATGATCTTTGACGAGAAGCCGATCTCGACGCCGCGATTCTTCTATTCGGCAGGCATCGATAAGGCGAAGAAGGAGCTGGTTCTGAAGGTCGTGCAGGGTGCGGCACAGGGTCAGGACGTGGCGATCGACATCAAGGGAGTCGCGGCGGGATCGATGGCGAAGGGCTTTGTGCTCTCGAGCCAGGACCCGGCGGCAGAGAACTCGCTGGAGGACCCGAAGAAGGTGGTTCCGGTTCCAATTATGGCGAAAGTTGAAGGTGGAACGCTCCGTTTTAAGGCTGAGCCCTACTCGCTGACGATCCTTCGTCTGCCCATCAAGTAAGAATTCGGGCTTTGCTCCGAAAAAGGCCCTCGGCCCGGCAACGCCGGGTCGAAATCTTCCATCATTAATACTATTAATGAAGATTAGTAAAGACTATGCAGCCTTATTCATCGACTTCGAAAATATCTTCCACTATATAAGAAAAAGAACGGTTGACTCCGAACGCGCTCAAGACATCGTCATCGAGTTGATCCAAGAATTGCGAAAAAAGCTGAGCGCGGATTTTGCCCAAAGCTGTATTGTCCAGTACGCCTACGCCGACTTTGAACAGATCGAAGTGAACGCCCAGGGGCAGTTGTTTCTGCTTGGCGTCGAGACGCGGAACGTGGTGGGCACCGAGCACAAAAACGCGGCGGACATGCGGCTTTGCATAGACGTGATGGAGACGATGTACACCCGCGACGAGATCGATACGTTCGTGTTGATGGCGGGAGACCGTGACTATATTCCGGTTTTACAGCACCTGCGCAAGCACGCGAAGGTGGTGCAGGTCGTGGCGTTCAAAGAGAATATTTCGGGCGACCTGCTGACGCTGGTTTCGGACGGATTCATCGACGCGATGCAGTGCCTGGGCAAGGTTTCGCAGAGCGAACTCGAGGTTGGACAGGAGCGGCTGAACGAGTATTTTGAGCTTCGGGCCGAGGCTTCGAACGAGCAGGCGATCCAGATCGCCGAGGCTCGGGCCAACGGCAAGGTGGCTCAGGTGGCGTTCGAGCGGTCCTCGCGACTGGTCGAGAAGGACGCGCAGATTGCGCTCGAGGTGATGCTTCACAACTTCGGCGACAAGCCGGAGGTTTGGTTTACACCGTACCTGAACAAGCTGCGCAACGCGCTCCAGCACTTGGCCGAATATGAGCGCAAGGCGCTGGTGACGACGCTGGAGATGCACGGCGCGGTGAAGGTCGAGAAGCGGCGGGGCGAGCCGCACGACTACTCGGTGATCGTTATCAACTGGGATCACCCCGATGTTCGGGAGATGAACCCGGTCAACATCTGATGCATCCGGCGCTGGCGAAGATTCGGGACGCCGTTCGAGGGACGGTCTTCGAAGGCGACCTCTTCTTGGTGGGCGGCGCGGTGCGCGACGAGCTTTTGGGCTTGCCCGAGTCGAGCGACTTCGACCTCGTGACGCGCGGTCCCTCTCGCGATTTGGCTCTGCTTTTGTTTGAGTCAGGCGTTTCGACGATCCATCCGGTTGTTTACGAGCGATTTGGGACGGCGATGGTGGACGTCGACGACGTGAAGATCGAGCTGGTGACGGCGCGGAGGGAGTCATACGCGAAGAACTCGCGGAAGCCATCGGTGGAGGCGGGGACGTATGCCGACGATGCTCGGCGGCGGGACTTTACGCTGAACACGCTGATGCGGTCGCTGGACGACTGGTCGCTGGTTGACCCGCTGGGGGTTGGCGTGGCGGATTTGGAGAGCCGGGTTTTGCGGACGCCATGCGACCCGGTGCGGACCTTCGATGACGATCCGTTGCGGATGCTGCGGGCGATCCGGTTTCGGTGGCGGTTTGGCTTGACCCCGGCGAAGGGGCTCTATGACGCGATCTACATGCGGCATGGCCGCCTGAAGATTGTCAGCTTCGAGCGGATTCGCGACGAAATGTCGAAGATCTTGGTCGGGGAGCATGCGGGCGAGGCGTTGGACGACCTGATGAAGGCGAAGATTTTCGACGTGGTCGCGCCAGAGTTTGGGGCGATGCGGGGGTGCGAGCAGGGCAAGTACCACCACTTGGACGTGTGGGACCATACGCGGATGGTGGTGGCAAACGCGGTTCGCCTAATGCCGGGAGATTTACTTTTGGCGCTGGGGGCGCTGTTGCACGACGTGGGCAAGCCGCCGACGCGGAGCCTCGACGAGAACGGCGATATTCGGTTCTTTGGGCACGAGGCGGTGGGGGCGGACATGGCGCGAGTGATCCTCGGCCGGTGGAAGCTGCCGGGCGACGACATCGACCGGGTGTGCCGACTGGTGAAGAACCATATGCGGCTGGGGAGTTCGCCCACGTTTTCGGATTCGGCGGCGCGGCGGGTGATCCGAGATTTGGGCGAGGATTTGGAACGGCTTCTACGGTTGGTGGAAGCGGATGCGAGCGCCCTGAAGACGGGCGTGAAGGTGCTGGATATCGACGCGATTCGGGCGACCATCGCACGGGTGCAGGAAGAGACTCCGGTGGATAAGCTGGCGAGCCCGCTTAGCGGCCAGGAGATTATGGAATTGACGGGATTGGCTCCCGGAAAAGAGGTTGGCCGACTGAAGAAGCTGTTGGACGAAATGGTGCTCGACGGTCAGCTTGGGCCGGAAGACAAGGGCCGCGCCCGCGAGATCATCGTTACAAATGTACCGTCGGTCTGAATCCAAAGCAGGGCCGTCTCCGTAAAGTCTAGTAGGCTAGAGACCTCTGTGAACATCATTGCTGAAACCATTCTTGGGTTGCTCATTCTTGCGGGAGTCGCCACGCTCGTTGTCTGGCTACTGTTCCGCGAGCAGTTCGACCGTTTGCGCAAATACCTGCGAACTTGGGCCGAGCAGGACGCCAAGAAAGAAGCTCGGGAGGCAAAGGTTCGCGAGCAGATTATGAAGAATCAGCAAGACGCTGAGATGCGCGAGGCGGCGGCGCGGGAACGGGCCGAGGCTGAGCTTAACGACCTTGAAAGTGGGAGCCAATCATGAAGAGACCACCCCTAAAGAAACTGATTCGCACAATTTTGTTGGTGATACTCCTGCCGTTTATCGCCTTCCTCATCTATATGTCCCGGCTGGACTGGGTGCCAGCGGGGCATGTGGGCGTGGTTTACGACGCGAGCAGCGGACTGTTGCCGACGGTGTATAAGCCGAGTGCGGTGTTTATCGGATGGCGACAACAGTTGTATGTGTATCCGACGCGGCTCCAGGCGGCGGTTTATACAGAAGACCCGACGGCCGGCGAAGCGCGGGCGGCGGACTCGATTCTGATAACGACGAACGACAACGCCAATACGAACTTCGACGTGGCGGTGATCTACCACGTGCGGGAAGAGGACGTGAAAACGGTGTTCGACGCGTTTGGCGCGGTGCCGATCGAGGACATTCAGCGAAACTTCATTCGCCGCGCAGTGAAGGAGGCGGCCAACGACGTGGGCACACAGTACGACCTGTTTGCCCTGATGGGTGCGAAGCGAGAAGAGGCCTCGGGCAAGCTGACCGACGAGTTGAGGACGAAGCTGTCGGTGAAGGGAATCACGGTCGAGCGGGCGATGCTGGGGCAGTGCTACCCGTCGCAGGACATTGCGCAGAAGATCACGAGCCGGGTGAACAGTTATGTCGAGCTTGAGATTTCGCGGCTAAAACGGCAGATTGCGGAGATCGAGCGGCAGGTGGCGGTCGTGCAGGGCGAAGCGAACATGCAGGCGGCGGAGATGACGGCGGCGCAGGCGAAAGACCGTTCGCTGGAGCTTTTGCAGTTGGAGACGGCGGAGGCGGCGATCGACAAGTGGGACGGCGCGCTCCCGCCCATCAGTCCGAAATCCGGTCAGACCATCGTGCTGACCCAAGACCTCCTCAAGCAGTTGGGGGCATCGAAATGAACAAGAAATCTCTTTTACTCGCCCTGGCCTCGACGGTTTTGTTGACCGGCTGTATGCGCCAGATTCCGCCGGCTTCGGTGGGCGTGAAGTTTAACGCGCGGACGGGCATCAGCGAGCATTTGGTGAAGCCGCAGGTGGTGTGGCTGGGCTTTATGGAGAAGCTGATCGTGTACCCGACGAGCATTCGCAATGCGACGTACACCAAGAATACGAACGAGGGCGAGCGCCAGGGCGACGACAGCATCAAGTCGAGTACGAGCGAGGGAAGCATCCTTCCCGCCGACATCACGGTTTCGTACCATGTGGAGTCGGGCGACGTGCTTCGGGCGTTCCAGAACTTTGGAACGGAGGACTTGGAGCAGGTTCAGCACGACTTTATTCGGTGGACGACGATCTACGCGGTGAACGTGGTGACGGGCAAGAAGTCGATTTTCGACCTGACGTCGAAGGATCGAGCCGGGTTTAGCTCGGAGGTTAAGGACGTGATCAAGCCGATCTTGGCCGAGTGGGGATTGACGGTCGACGACGTGTATGTCGGCGAGGTGTATCCGTCGGATCAGGTTCGGGCCAAGGTCGACGAGCGGATCGCGAACGTGAACGCGTTGGAGTTGGCCAAGGTGTCTTTGGAGCGTGCGAAGATCGACGCGGAGACGACGCTGACGAATGCCAAGAAGCAGGCGGAATTGAACCGGCTTTTGGCGCTTCAGGGCGAAAAGGTTCTTCAGTTGAAGAAGTTGGAGTTGATGAAGAAGGCGGTTGAAAAGTGGAATGGTAAGGTGCCGGTGGTGGGCGGGAATTCGATTCCGTTTACGAGTATCACGCTGCCGTGAGGCTTCTAATCTTGACCTTTCGAGTCCCCTCCGTCTTCCGCTTCCAGCGGAAGACACCTGGAAAGGATGTCTTGTCCTAACTGGAAACTATGTCATGTCCTAGTACAGCTGGGGCGGAGCGTGGTTGGTCGGCTTGGAGTAGGATTTTCCCTTCCAGATTCAGCAAAGCGGGGTCGGCGCGACCCCGCCATTATGGCGGCGACAAAAGGTCCATCCACCCCGTCGCTTCGCGCCACCCCTCCAAGCTTTGGAGGGGAGATGGTTTTTACGCGAGCAACTCCCTTTCAACCCTCAGAACCTCTGTTTACAAATTCAGCAATAGGACCAGAGCCTCGGCAATGCGATATCGAGATGGTTACGGCGATGCGCCACCTTCCCAATCTTTGGGAAGGTGACGACTGCGACCTATCCGTTGTTGGTCTGTCCTATTTAACCGGCCACTTTTCGATCTTGACCGACATTTCGATTCGCTCATTGGGCAAATCGTTTGTGCCACGCGGCTGATCGACGATCTTGTCGGCGACGTCCATTCCCGAGACGACTTCGCCGAAAGCGGTGTACTTTCGGTTGAGGTCGGGGTGGTCGGCCACGCAGATGAAGAACTGTGAGCCGGCGGAGTCAGGGTCGTTGCCACGAGCCATCGAGAGGACGCCGCGCTTGTGGTCGAGGTTATTGAACTCGGCCTTGACTTGGTAACCCGGGCCGCCCTGACCGTACTCGGCGATCTTCGACTTATCCTTGGTGTTGGGGTCGCCGCCCTGAATCATGAAGCCCGGGATGATCCGGTGGAAGGTCGTATGATCGTAGAATCCCTTCTTGGCAAGCGTCTCGAAGTTCTCGACGTGCTTGGGCGCTAGGTCGGGGCGGAACTTGCAGACGATCTTTCCGAATTTTGTGGTGATGACGGCCACATCCTCGCCGTCCTTCGGATTTTCGAACTTGGGCTCTTCCAGGCTGGTGTCGGTCGATCCGTAGCTCGACTGAAGACCGTCGGCGTTGATTGCGTTCGCGCTCGGGTCGCTGGCGTTATTGCAAGCGACCATCATGATGGCGAGGGGCAGAAGGGCGGCTAACTTTCGCATGACTAGTTTTCCAGGGGCCAGGGCGTGACGGTGACGGTTTCGATGACGCAAGGCTCGGTCGGAGCGTCGCCTGGTCCTCTTAGTGCAACAATCTCGTCGGCGGTTTCCATTCCCTCAACCACGTATCCGAAGGCAGAATATTGTCCGTCGAGGTGCGGAGCGTTGGCCACCATGATGAAGAATTGGGAGCCGGCCGAGTTGGGGTTGCTGCTGCGGGCCATGCTGAGGATGCCGCGAAGGTGCTTGGTGTCGTTGAATTCGGCATCGATGGAGTAGCCGGGGTTTCCGGTTCCGGGCATGCCAGACGCACCGTCGCGGGTGTTGGGGCAGCCGCCCTGGATCATGAAGCCGGGGATGACTCGGTGGAATTTGAGTCCGTCGTAGAAGCCTTCTGAGGAGAGCTTCTTGAAGTTCGCCACGTGGTTGGGGGCCTTGTCGGGCAGAAATCCGATGACAATTCGGCCTTTGTTCGTCTGCATGACGGCGACTTCTTCGCCGGATTGTGGTGTAGCCATACGCCGTTAGTTTACATCGGTGGGCTGAATTGGTGTGATTTTGGGCTTGTTGGCGCTTTGGTTATTAGGGCACGTGGCACTGGTAAATCATGTCTTTACCAGTGCCACGTCGAATGAGGCGGCCTAGCCCTCACCCGGTTCCTGACGAGTCAGGAACCACCCTCTCCCAATTTCCTGCGGAGAATTAGGCGAGGGTTACTTGACCGGCCACTTTTGGATCTTGACCGTCATCTCGATCCGCTCGTTGGGCATGTCTCTTCCGTCGCGAGGCATGTTGACGATCTTATCGGCGACATCCATGCCGGAGACGACTTCGCCGAAGGCCGAGTACTTGAAGTTGAGGCTGGGGTAGTCGGCGACCATGATGAAGAACTGCGAACCAGCGGAATCGGGGTCGGACGAGCGGGCCATCGAGAGAACGCCGCGCTTGTGGTCGAGGTTATTGAACTCGGCTTTGACGCGCTCCTTGGGGCCGCCCATGCCATAGGTCGAGACGTCCTTCCCTTTGGTGTTGGGGTCGCCGCCCTGGATCATGAAGCCGGGGATGACGCGGTGGAAGATCGTGTGATCATAGAAGCCGCTCTTGGCGAGTTTCTTGAAGTTCTCGACGTGGTGCGGAGCCTTATCCGAGCGGAATTTGACGACGATTTTTCCGAACTTGGTGGTGATAACGCCGACCTCGTCGCCCTTCTTAGGCTTGGCAAAGGTGGGCTCCTCCAACTGATCCTGCGGGGGGAGGGGCGTAGCGGGGGCGACGACAGTGAGGAATGCGAGGGTGGTGAGAAGAGCCATGAGTTTTCTGCCTAGCTTACAGCAAATGCTCCATACCAACGACGAAACCTTTTAGTTCCCGGACCTTGGCGCAACAGAGTTTGATGCCGAGTTCGAAGGAGGAGCGGTCGAGGGAGTCGTGTCGGAGGGTGAGGAGTTCGCCGTGGCGTCCGAAAAGGACTTCTTGGTGGGCGAGGAGTCCGGGAAGGCGGACGGAGTGAATGTTGATGCCTTCGACGGAGATTCCGCGCTCTTCTTCGCCACCAGCGGGAAGCGGCTCGGCGGTGCGGGCTTCGGCGATCATTTGGGCGGTGCGGATAGCGGTTCCGCTCGGCGCGTCGATCTTCTTTTCGTGGTGAAGTTCGATGATTTCGCAGTTGGGGAAGTACTTGGCGGCCTTCTGGGCAAACTGCATCATGAGGACGGCGCCGACGGAGAAGTTGGGTACCAGGAGGCAGGGAGCCTTGTCGGTCTGAGTCTTGATGGTCTCGACGTCGCTGGCATCGACGCCGCTGGAGCCGATGACGGTCGGGATTCCGCGAGACACCGAAGCCAGCGCGAACTGACCGGCGGCTTTGCCGGTGGTGAAGACGAGGGTGACGTCCGGCTTGGTGCGGTCGAGACAGGCATCGATGTCGGTTTCGATGGGGAGGGAACTGACAGGGCACTCGGATTGGGTGCGATCGACGAGGCCCACGACCTCGAAGGCGGGGTCATCCATGAAGAATTTGGTGGAGGACGAACCCATTCGCCCAGCGGCTCCGACGACGACGACTTGAATCGGCATAACTATTGGAATATTTTACGTGAACGGGCTGGGGTCTCATATGGTTGTTGAGAGGTTGGGTCATCCACCCCGTCGCTTCGCGCCACCCCTCCAATCTTTGGAGGGGAGATGGTTTTGGCTCATTTGGATAGGAAGGCGAGTTTGGGCATTGTCGTTCTTGCTTATTGAATAGCTCAACGTTCGACGGGTTGGGCACGTATAATGTCGAAGAGTAACCGTGAACACTTTTTTGGTGGAAATCGCCCAGGCAAATGCTTCCAATGACCCCAATTGGACTATTGTTTTTTTGATTTTTGCGTTCCTCGGAATCGGGATTTGGACCTTCGTCAAAAGAGTTAATTATCAGGGCGCCTTGGACGAGTTTAAGGCCGATCCGACGAATAACGACCGTCGGCGTGAACTGTTTGCGGCGGCACGTTCGGCCGGGCTTCACGAATATCAGTTAGTCGATATGTTGGACATTATCGATCAGTACGATCATCCAGAGAAAGCGAAGTCGGTTAGCAAAGAAAACCTGTCGAGTCGGCTTCAAATGCTAAGTGACTTGAATCGTCAGGGAGTGATCTCGAACGACGAATACAGCCGCGCAAAAGCGAGACTTATGGAATAGGTCAAAATTCCGCCTTTTTGTGAGAAAGGAGTACATATGTCCACGCAAATCTGGTAAACCGATCAGATTGCTCCATGAGTGACCCTGACCCTAGCAGTATCGTTGTCGTGTCGGACCTAGATTCCAGGGGCCGGCTCGGCAAAACCACACTCAGGATCGAAAATGGAATCGCGACAAGAACCGAACAGACTCCCGTCGGAGAGGAAACCGTTGGTCAGTTTGCCGTCGCCGAACTGAAGAACCCTCGACTGGAAGACCTCGTTGACGCCACTGCTGTCGTCGCCGACCTCGACGGCCACTCGGTCGAACTGATACGTTCGACCAATCGCCAAAATCTGCCGCTCGCCAACCTTGAGAAGCAGTTGAAGGCGATGGTGAATGGGAAGCCGGTTCCGCCCGCGGACATCGACGATCGTGTGTGCCCCAAATGCGGCCGACCGTTGCCGAAGTACAACAACGTCTGCGAAGCCTGCGTGAATCGCGGCCAGACGCTGATGCGCCTATTCTCGTACGCCAAGCCGTACCGTGGCCGACTGCTGTGGGGAACCTTCTTGAGCGTCGGCGGCATGGCCCTGGAATTGGTGCCGCCGTACATCACGATGTTGATCTTGGACAAGGCGCTGAAGAACGGAGACTCGGGGCTCTTTACCGAGTTGGTGATGGCGTACTTCATGGTTCGCGTCCTGATTCTGCTGGTGCAGATTGGCCGCAACCGCAACGTCGCTTTCCTGGGCGCCAAGATCGCGGTTTCCATCCGCCACAGCCTTTTTGAAAAGCTCCAGAGCCTTTCGCTGAGCTTTTACGACAAGCGAAACGTTGGCTCGCTGATGTCGCGCATGACCAACGACACGGGCGCTCTGTATGACGTGCTGGTCGACGGCATTCCGGTCCTGATGAACCAGATCATTCTGCTCATCGCGATTCCGGTCACGATGATGCTGATCAACTGGAAGATCGGTCTGATCGCGATTGCGCCGGTGCCTGCGGTGGTGCTGGCGGTCCACTTCTTCCGTAAGAAGATGAACCGGGTTTGGAGCCGATTTTGGCATCAGTGGTCGCGCACCGGCGCGACGCTGAACGGCACGCTTCAGGGTACGCGCGTGGTCAAGGCGTTCTTTGGCGAAGACCGTGAGGTCAAGAAGTTCAACCAGCGAATTACCGAGCTTGCTGACAGCGGTTACGTGGCCGAGTCAAGCTGGGCGACGTTCTTCCCGTTCGTGATGTTCACGATGTTCCTGGGTGTCATCACCGTGTGGGCCGTGGGTGGACGCGCGGTTCTGGCGGGGATGATGACCATCGGTCAGTTGATCGCGTTTACGCAGTACGTTCAGCGGTTGAACGACCCGCTTTCGAACCTGCAACGCATCATCGACTGGTCGACGCGAGCCCTTACGGCGGCGGAGCGCGTGTTCGAAATCATGGACACGCCGGACGACATCCGCGACAGCGAATCGTCGGTGCCGATGCCCAAGGTTCAGGGGCACGTGAAGCTGACAGACGTGCACTTTGGTTACGACAAATTGCGAACGATCCTGCACGCGGTGGACCTGGAAGTGAAGCCGGGCGAAATGATCGGCGTGGTGGGGCACTCGGGCTCGGGTAAGACGACGTTGATCAACATGATTCTGCGGTTCTACGACCCGACGCAGGGCAAGGTGGAACTGGACGGCGTCGATCTGCGCGAAATTCAGTTGGAAGACTTCCGCCGCCAGGTGGGTGTCGTGCTCCAGGAGAGCTATCTGTTCCCAGGTTCGATCAAGCACAACATCGCGTACGGGCGACCGGACGCGACGATGCGGGAGATCATGGAAGCGGCGAAGGCGGCGAACGCTCACGACTTCATCTGCAAGTTCCCGGACGGTTACGATACGTACGTCGGCGAGCGCGGCCAGCGGTTGAGCGGCGGCGAGCGACAGCGAATTTCGATCGCGCGGGCGATCCTGCACAACCCGAAGGTGCTGATCCTGGACGAGGCGACGGCGAGCGTGGATACCGAGACCGAACGCATGATCCAAGAGGCAATCGAGAACCTCGTGGACGGGCGAACGGTGTTTGCCATCGCGCACCGGCTTTCGACCCTGCGCAATGCGGATCGGCTCATCGTCATGGACGAAGGGCGCGTGGCTGAGGTCGGCACTCATGCGGAACTATTGGCGCGTGAGGATGGTATCTATGCCAAGCTGGTAAAAATGCAGAGCGAAATCAGTAAGATGCGCCAGAATATCTTTGGCGAAGTCGACGAAGCTGAACCTCAAGTCGTCGAAGCGTAGCCGCCATCTGCCCGATGAAAATCTTTGTTCCCGTTTTCCTCTTCTTGTCGTGCCTGTGCTCGGCCCAAACGGTGTGCATCGACCCGGGGCATCCGAGCGAGGTTGGACGAGGAACGCAGGGCAAGCACATTACCGAGATCAAGGCCGTTTGGCAGGTTGCGGTGAAGCTGAAAAAGGAGCTTGAAAAGCGGGGCGTGAAGGTCGTGATGACCAAGTCCAAAGAAGAGGAACTGGTCAAGAACAAGGACCGGTCGGCGACGGCGAACAAAGCTCACGTGGACCTGATGGTGCGCCTGCATTGCGACGATGCGGCGGGCACCGGCTACGCAATTTATTACCCCGACCAGAAGGGGACGGCGCAAGGCAAGACCGGGCCGAGTGACGACGTGCTGAAGGCGTGCGGGAAGATTGCGCCGGTGTTCCACGAAGAATTTAAGAAGGCAATCGGCGACGAGTTGCACGACAACGGGCTGTTGTCGGACACCAAGACGGCGGTCGGCGGTAAGTACGGCGCGCTGATCGGGTCGATTTTCTCAGAAGTGCCGGTGGTGCTGATCGAGATGTGCCGCCTGAACAACCCGAAGGACGAGGCTTACATTAGCAGCGAGAAGGGGCAGAACGCGCTGGCGAAGGCCTTGGCGGAAGCGACGATTCGCTCGATTCGCGAGACGAAATAGTACAATCGGAGAGCCTTGATGAACACCGTCGACCTTGAAGTGGTCATTCCAGCCTATAACGAAGCGGAGCGGATCGGCCGCACGCTGGAGCGGATTCGCGAGTACTACTCGGAGCAGTCGTACTCGTGGCGGTGTACGGTGGTGAGCGACGGCTCGAAGGACGATACGGCGAAGATCGTCAACGAGTTCTGCGCTCAAAATCCGCAGTTTCAGTTTTTGGACTACGCCCAAAACCGGGGGAAAGGCTACGCGGTGCGGCTGGGGATGTTGCGAGCGGAGGCGAGCCGCGTGCTGTTTTGTGACGCTGACCTCGCGACCCCGCAAGAGGAAACGGAGAAGCTTTGGAAGGCCCTCGACGAGGGGTTCGATGTGGCGATCGGCAGTCGCCCGTTGAAGGATTCTAACCTGGAGATTCGGCAGCCGCTGTATCGGGAAGTGCTGGGTCGGGCGTTCAATCGGGCGGTGCAGACGCTGGCGACGAAGGGCATCGACGACACGCAGTGTGGGTTCAAAATGTTTACGCAGAAGGCGGCACGGGACATTTTTTCACGGTGCTCGCTGGATGGGTTCAGCTTCGATTTTGAGGCGCTGATGATCGCGCGGGACTTGGATTATAAGATCGCCGAGGTGCCGATTCGATGGAGTCACCAGGAGGGATCGAAAGTGGTGATCTGGCGCGATGGTCCGCGCATGTTGCGGGATTTGGTGAAGCTGCGGATGCGGGGCAAGAAGGCTCGGATGAAGCTGAAAGCTCCGGCGGTGCATTCTTAGGTTTTCCCGCTGGTTTGCGGATTGGCCCTCACCCGTCTCCTGACACAAGTCAGGAGCCACCCTCTCCCAAATCAGAGAATTGGGAGAGGGATTTTGGGGCTTTCCTGATTCGATTTTGCGAATCGGATTTTTAGATGCGGGTCTTCCGAATTTTTAGCACCGCATTCTTAGGCGTCCTGGGTCTATGCGCTGGCCAATTTGAACAACTCGGAGGGCTTGGCGTGTTAACATGGGAATATGGGCGCCACGATCTGCATAGCCGCACTCGTTTTGGCGGGACAGACCCCCAAGAGCCAATCTCTCGACGCGCGGATTGAGGCTCTTTCGAACGACCTCCTGCAATCGTTGACGCTGTTTGACTCGCTCCGAGCCAAAGTGGAGAGCGAGAAGGACGCCCGCAAGCTGGTTTCCCAGTTCAACGAGAAGCTGGAGTCGATCATCGGGACGGCGAATAAGTACCTGACTCAGGCCAAGACCGACGACGAGAAGGTGCGGATTCGGGTGGTGCGCTTTGAGGCATTGGCGAGCGAGACGCCGCCGATCCAGAAGCTGGTGGACGATGCGACGGACATCGCGGCGAAGTTCAAAGAGAGCTCGGCCTTGTGTCCGGCGATCGAGAATTTGACGTTTTACCAATACTTGACCGCGGCGAACTATGCCGCTTTCGATACGTCGCTGAAGCAGAGCAAGAACGAAGAAGTGGCGGCCTCGGCGGGGCTGGCGAGCATCTTCGTTCAGTTCATGAACGACTCGGGGGACATCAACAAATTCCGGTCCTTGGGGCAACAATATCCGAAGACGAAAGCGGGTCAGCGGGCGACGAAGGTCTTCGATTACCGGACCAAGATCGTACTTGGCCAGCCGATGATCGACCTGAAACTGGACCTTTTGGGCGGGTCGACCGTTTCGCTGAGTTCGCTGAAAGGGAAGGTCGTGGTTTTGAACTTTTGGGGATTCTGGTCGCCGGGGTGCCTGGGCGAAATGCAGGAGATCAAGGATTATTTGGCGAAGTATCCGACGCGGCTGGCGTGGATCGGGATCAACACGGATAACTGGACGCCCGCGTTTGTGACGAAGCGGATTAAGGAGATGGGGCTGACGTGGGAGAACGTCGCGGCGGGGTCGCCGACCGGCGAGTTGCCGATGGATTTTGGCATCGTGAATTATCCGTCGAAGATCATCATCGACGCGCAGGGCGTGGTGCAGTATGTTCCGTCGACCCGCGATTGGCGCGGGCCGCTTGAGGAAGCGCTGGGCAAGGCGTCGGACTAGGCTTTCTTGAAGCTGGCTGACCAGCGGGTGGCACCGCCGCCGTTGGGCATCGTGAGGGTAAGGACGTCGCCGTTCTGCTTCGCGTCGATACCTTTCGGTGCCGAGTCGAATTTGTAGCCTTTAGGTACGTACAACATCAGATTCCAGCGCTGGCCGGGGCCGACGACATAAGTCCCCGAGAGGGTGGCCTTGGCGGCATCCCATTTGACGGCGTCGAGATCGTACGCGCCCTGGGAGATATGGCGCTCCGTGCCGAGGACCTGCGGATGATTCTGCACCGGGCGGAGGGCGACAACCTGGCAATGACCTTCATCGAGGGCATCCAGTTTGAGCTTGGAATCCACGACGCCAAGGAACTTCTGGTTCCAGAAATCGAAGGCGAGATACTTACCCTTGACCACGCCGACATCGGACAGCGAGACGGTGCGGGCGGGCACTTTTTGCCAGGCGTTGTGGGAGACGACGGTCCAATCCTCGCCGAATTTGTTGCAATGCAGGGTGAAGAATTCGGGGTCGGGCTTCTCCTGTTTGAGGTTGACCGGTTTGGAAAAGACGGTCGGCGAGACCCGCCTCATGATGTTCAGGTGCTCGGGCGTATAGTCGGCGGGCTTGTCGCTGATCATCAATTGACCACCCGCGAGCGAGACCATGCTGGCCCATGAGCGAGCCTTTTCCGGTTCGAGGCGCAGGCACATGTAGTCGGGGTCGTTGCGCCAGACGACGTTGTTGAGGTGGTGGAACTGGGCGATGTACTTCGCCGAGCGGCGCATGGAGGCGAAATCGGGGCCGACGTCTTCGCCGATTCGGGCTCCGTTGGGGAGTCCGGCGAGCTCGGGCATGGTGCCCCAACACGCGAGGACGTAGGAGCCGCCCGCGGCCTGCTTGACCCCGGTCAGGACGGCGCGGAAGGCGTCTTCCATGCTCTCCTCGCGGAACTTCCAATAGAACGGATTCTTGCGGTAGTTGTCGTAGAGGATATGGCGCAGGGTGTCGATTTTGAAGTAGTTCCAGCCCTGCTTTTTCAGCACGCGAATGGTCTCGAAATAGGCTTCGTCGGCCCCGTCGGTCAGGCCGTTCATGGCGTAATTGACCCACGGGCCGCGGTAGGGCTTGCCGTCGTCGCCGGTGACGTAATCCTTGGAATTGGAGAGTCCGAGCGGGGTGTAGAGGCCCACCCAGATGCCGGGAGTGATCTTTTTGGACTTGATGTAGGTGGCGAGCGCTTCTAGGCCCGAGGGGAATTTGTCGTTGGGTTTGGTCCAGAAATCCGAATAGTGCTCGCCGGGTTTGAGGACAAGTTCACCCGACTGCGGGGTGCGCTGGAAGCCGTCGTCCATCTGCACGATGTTGTAGCCGTACGCGAGCAGGTTCTTGTTCAGGAAGTCGGCAGCGGCCTTCATGTCCTCTTCGGTGACGCCTTGGCCGTAGGCGGCCCAAGAGCACCAGCCGACGATGGGCGGTCCCCACAGCGGTCGGGAGGGATCCCACAGGAAGTAACCGAGGTGGTTCTGAACGTAGTTGAGCTTGGTGACGAGCTTTGCGTTTTTGTCGGCGTGAAGGACCAGGAAGTTGCCCTCGTGGGTGATGGTTCCGTCGATGGTCAGTAGGCAGTCGGTGCCTCGGAAGTAGACCGAGTTGGCGAGAAGGTCGTGAGCGTCGCCGTACGTGCTCCCGATGACGCCGGGCTGGCTGGTGTTGCAGAGCATAGCGTCGGCGGTGTACGGCACGCGCAGACGCAGGCGGGGGGCGTCGCCGGAAAACTGGTAGGTGGTGGAGAAGGTTTTACGGCCATCGGGCACGAATTCGGACGTCTTGGGGCCGTGGGGGTAGCCGAGAAAGACCGGCTGGGCAGCGGCCTCGGCATCGGTTTTCTTCGGAAGCTTTTGGGTGCCTTTGATGAAGAGGGTTACGCCGGGCGTGATGTAAAGCGAAAGGTCGGGCTTTGACTGCATGGCATGCGAGAGAATGAGCGAGATTAGCAAGCCGGAACTCATCAACGTGCATTCTACTTATTTTTGCAAGTCGCTGGTTCTGCAGTAATCGAACCTAGATGCCCTGATATATGAATCCTTTCAGGTTCAAAAGATGTATAAATATGTAGTTCTTTTGTACGACTTCGGACAAAGGGACCCAAAAGAGGCAACTAAGGTGAAAATCAAACCAGCAGGCAAGATCGCCCTGCTCATTGTTATTCTAGGAATCGTCTTCGGTGCATACCGAGTCTTTTCAGGCGGTGGAGGCCTAGCAAACTTAATACCCGGTGCTAAGGAAAAGGAGTCTTCGGTACCGATTACGGCCGATCTTCCAACCTTTGGCGGAGCGAAAACTGCTCCATCTCTAAGCGGAATAACACTCCCAAGCTCGAATAAGTTCCAAGGGGGAGGCGATGAAATACGCTGGCTTCTTTGGGCTTGGAATGCTCACATGGGCTTAATGTTTGCGAACGGTGGTCCTGAAACCACGAATGGCAGCTTGATGGCTAAGAATAATGTCCGCCTTCAATTGACGAGACAGGACGATGCGGCCAAAATGCAGGAGGCCCTGGTCGAGTTTGCGACGCAGCTTAGTCAAGGGAATGCACAGCCGACACGCGGCGCTCACTTTGTAAGCATCATGGGTGACGGCGCGGCGGCCTTCTTGGCGGGCGTTAATGAGACTTTGAAGAAGATTGGGCCGGACTATACGGCGAAAATCGTCGGTACGGCCGGATTTTCGCGCGGCGAAGACAAATTCATGGGTCCAGCGGCCTGGAAGCAGAATCCGGTTGCCTCGAAGGGAGGCTTGGTTGCCGGCTACCTGCGAGACGGAGACTGGAACATCGCCATGAAGTGGCTTGGCGACAATGGTCTCAAGAACAATCCAGATGAAAAAACCTACGATCCAGATGCCTTGAACTGGGTTGCGGCCAACGACTATATTGATGCCGCTGAAAAGTATATTGCTGGCTACAGCGAAATGCGAGACGTGGTCCATAACGGCAAGAAGACCGGCGAGAAGCGAAAGGTGACGGTCGATGGCGTTGTTACTTGGACCCCCGGCGACGTATCGGTTGCGGCCAAGAAAGGTGGTCTTGTCAGTATCGTTTCGACGAGGGAATACTCGGCGCAAATGCCGTGCGTTATCATCGGCATCGATAAGTGGTGCCGTCAGAATTCGGACAAAGTCGAAGGAATGCTTTCGGCGATCTTCACTGGCGGCGACGCCGTGCGATCTTCTTCAGTTGCGCTCCACAAAGGCGCTGAAGTCAGCCAAGAGGTCTACCAGGAGCAAGGCGCTGACGCTAACTACTGGGAGAGGTACTTTAAGGGAACGGTCGAAAACGACGCTCTTGGTAAACCGGTCGAACTTGGTGGCTCGAGCGTTAATAACCTCGCCGACAACCTCTTGCTCTTCGGCATGGTGACCGGTTCGGCCAATATCTACAAAGCGGTGTACGAAACGTTTGGCAACATCGTCGTGGACCAGTATCCAGAGTTGGTTAAAACCTATCCGTCGTACGATTCGGTTGTTGATACGACTTACTTGGCGAATGTGCAGAAGAAGGTGGGGCTGACCGAGATTACGGCATCAAACCCGGCAACTGGGATCGATACCTCGGCGAAGAAGCCGACAAACTTGGTTACCATCAGCAACAAGAGCTGGGATATCAAGTTCAATACGGGGCAAGCGAGCTTCACACCTTCCGCCCAAGCTGAGCTAAGGAAGCTCATGAATGACCTGTTGGTTGCGGGCAACACCTATGTGGAAATCAACGGCCACACGGATAACGTTGGAAACGCCGATGCGAACATGAAGCTATCGGAAGCGAGAGCGTTTGCAGTTAAGGCGTACCTTGAAAAGTATGCGCCGAAACAGTTCCCGACGGGACGAGTCACGGTTGTCGCCCACGGACAAACGGAGCCGTTGGTGCCGAACATTAGCGAGGCCAATCGGGCCAAGAACCGCCGGGTCGAGATCAAGATCAAGGCAACAAGTTAGGGACTATGGCAGAAACTCCGGTCGGCGAGGCAGCGGTTGCATCGCCGACCCCTCAAAAGCAGCTGCCAAGGATTCTCGACGCGTTTTTGCCGAACAAGTCGATCTCGCAATCGACGTTCCTGATTATCGTTGCGTTTTGGATTGTCTCGTCGATCGTTATTTGGTCGACGTCCAGCTACAAAGCTCTCCCTAAACCGGGCGAGGTTGTCGATGCCCTGAAGGACCTCTGGTTTAACATGGGGCTCGGGCAAGAGCTGATCAAGAGCATGGCGCTCAACCTCAAGGCGCTTGGACTGACGGCGGTGATTTGTTTGCTGCTGTCCTACCTCACGGTTATCCCGTTCTTTCGGCCGATCATCACGGCCGTCAGTAAAGGGCGGTTTTTGAGTCTGGTCGGCTTCTCGTTCGTTTTCACGCTGGTCTTGGGTGGGGGATCGAACCTCAAGCTAAGTCTGCTGGTGTTCGGCATGTCGGTGTTCTTCCTGACGTCGATGGCTTCCGTTGTGGCGGAGATTCCCAAAGCCGACTTCGATCACGCGAGGACGCTTCGGATGCCCGAATGGAAGGTTGTGTGGGAAGTCGTGATCCGAGGAACCTTCGCTCAGGCCTTTGAGGTTATGCGTCAGAACGCGGCGATCGGTTGGATGATGCTGACGATGGTAGAAGGCATTGTTCGATCGGAGGGTGGCGTTGGCGCGATGCTCCTCAATGAGCAAAAACACTTCAAGATTCCCGCGATTTTCGCAATCCAAATCATCATCCTGATCATCGGCTTGGGGCAAGACTATGTGATCGGATTCCTGCGTCGACTCTTCTGCCCCTATTCGGTTCTGACCCTGGAGCGAAAATGAGTTACGAATACGAAGTCAAGGAGTGCATCCTCAAAATTGAGAACGTCAGTCTGGATCTTGGCGGTCGTCCGATTTTGAAGAACGTGAATGCCGAAGTGAAGAACATTCTTCGGCCCAATTTGGCGCAAGGTCAGGTCGTCGGCTTGCTTGGGCCCTCGGGCATGGGCAAGACTCAGCTCTTTCGCATTCTGGCCGGGCTCAACCAGGCCGACCAGGGGAGTGTCTACGTGACCGAGCAGATGATTCCGGTAAGGGCGGGCATGGTTGGGGTCGTCGCGCAAAACTATCCGCTGTTCGACCACCGGACTATCTTATCGAACTTGGTAGTAGCCGGAAAGCAGGCGGGAATGAACGGGCCGGCCGGATCGCAAAAAGCGCAGGACCTTCTCAATCGATTTGGATTGGGCGAACACGGCGATAAGTACCCAGTTCAACTGTCGGGCGGACAGCGCCAGCGAGCGGCGATCGCCCAGCAGTTCATGTGCAGCGAATATTTCCTGTTGATGGACGAGCCTTTTTCGGGATTGGATCCTTTGGCCAAGGATGCGATGTGTTCATTCATCGGCGAGATGGCGCGCACCCATGAACTGAAGACGTTCATCGTTGTGACGCACGACATCGACGCCGCGATTGCGGTCTGTGACAGCCTCTGGCTATTGGGACGTGAGCGAGATGAAAAGGGCCAGGCGATCCCAGGCGCCAATATCCGCCACACGATCGACCTAGCCGCCCGGGGTCTGGCTTGGCGCGAGAACATCCGTGAAATGCCTGCGTTTGGAGCCATGGTCAATGAGGTCCGCCAGCTTTTTGCGACGCTCTAAGGGGATAATCAATTAGCCTTCGTGAATATCGACCCCTCGCAAGCAAATTACAAAAGTGCCCGGCACCGATACAAGACAGCGTTCACTGAGAACGCGAACCTGATCGGGCTTGCCGGAGTGTTTGCCGCGTCCGTCGCTATGCTCAGCCCTCTTGCTTTTGTCGTTGGGTTGGCGGCCGAGGCCGTGTACATGCTCTTCGTACCGGATTCTAGGTGGTATGAGTCGAGGTTGAAGGAAAAGTTCGACGCCGAGGTTCAGGCACGATTGGACCGGCTTCGCGACCAGGTCTTTCCTCAAATTCACGAGTCGGTGCGGGAGCAATTTTCTCGACTTCAATCGGCGAGACTCCAGATTGGCCAGCAGTCTCGGTCGGAAGAGAAGTGGTTTCGCGAGGCGTTGCGCAAATTAGATTTTCTGCTGGAAAAGTATCTGCAATTCGCGCTCAAAGAATCTCAGTACATTCGGTACTTGAATAGTCTGGTCGACGAAGCATATGACAATCTTAACCGCGAAGAGAAGAATAAGCTGGATGACTTGGTCGACCGCGCTTCTTCGAAGTCTAAGCCGCCCAAGTCTGGGACCGTCTCACTCAGCCCTGCGCCGTCGGAAGACTGGAACAACACCGTGGCGGAAGTGCTTTCGAGCCAATATGCTCGCGAGATTAACGACCTAAAGGAGCGATCGGAAAAGGAGCAGGTGTTTGCGACGAAGTCAATTTTGGAGAAGCGCTGCGAGATTCTTACCAAGCGACAGGAATTCGTCGAGCGAATCGTTCAGATTCTCAATAATCTTCGTCACCAGATGCAGCTGATGACGGATACGTTCGGTCTCATTAACGACGAAATTCGGGCTCGGTCGCCTGAACAGGTTTTGGCGGACATCGACGAGGTCGTGGTGACGGCGAATTCGCTTACCGAAGCTATCGAGGCAGTGACGCCTCTGGAACAGCTTGTTGCGGTTCCGAATACATAATGTGAAATTATGAGTATCAAAAGTGCATTGAAGAAAGCTGGTGAGTTGTTTGTTGAGTTCCCGGATCAGCAGCCCGACTTTTCGGCGATGACGACCCCCGCGGTAGTTCCGGTTAAGCCTGCCGTGGCCGCTCCTAGCCCAGCGCAGTCGCCAGCCGTTTCGGTTAAAGAGATTGTGGAACGAACGACAGGTCCGAACCTCGATGAGATTACGCTCACTGAGGAGCAGACACAGGACGTCCTGGCTCCAGGCGGAATGCCGGATTTTGACAAGGTTTATGCCAAGGCCAATCTGCCGAAGGCGGGATTTGGCGCAGAGCAAGCGATGGAGGTTATTGCCTCGCTTCCGGCCGACTTGCCACTTAACGTTAAGCGGACCACCGTGCAGGCGACCCTGTCAGCCATGGGTAAGGCCATGAATCAGTCGGCCAACGTGAACACTGAATCGGTGGTTGCCGATGCCTCGCGAAAGCTCGCCGCCCTGTCGGCTTATGAAGACACGCTGAACCTCCAGGCGAAACGCCATATTGCGAACATGCAGGCCGAAATCAAAACATTCGAGGACAAGATTGCTAACCTCAACGGGCAGATCGCCAGCACACAGCAGATGTTGACCTTAGCACTGTCGCAGTGTACGGCCGAAGGCGATAAATTGGACGATGTCTTGGAGTTCTTTACCCTCGACATCGGGGCGAGCAAAAATACGCCTCCAGCGTAGGTACGAAAGCCCGGCAAAAGTGCGTGTCCAGGCTCCTGATTTGAAACGGACCCTGATGTGCCGCGTCCTTCCTGTATGATGAAGAAGAATGCTCGCGTTCGGAAAGGAGAGCGAGAATGATTGGATTATTGGCGGCTTTTGGACTCGCGACGATGAACGACCAGACTGTTGATGCGGCAGCGAAACTGCGCCAGGACATGGCGGTGGTGCCTCAATCGGCGAAGCTGCCGATCAACCGATTCGGTGTGGATACGCTAGCCAAATTGTCGGCGACGGCGGACGGCAAGAACGTGATGATCTCGCCCTGGAGCCTGCAGGAGTGCTTCGGCATGTTGCGGCTGGGGGCGGAGGGGCGCACCGAGAAGGATCTGAAAGATTTTCTGAAACAGGCGGAGTCGCCGATGAATTCGGCGGTCGGTCTGCAACAGCTTCGGAACGCGGTGAAGCCGATGGAAACCTCGGGGCAGTTGCGGCAGGCGAACGGGCTATGGATTCGCAAGGGCTTCGAGGTGAAGCCGCAGTTTGTGACGGACGTGATGTCGTTCTTTGGCGCGAAGGCGAAGCAATCGACTTTTCCCTCGCCAGCCTTGGATGAGGTGAACGGATTTGTTTCCGAGCAGACAAGGGGCAAGATTCCGAAGCTGTTCGACCAGTTCGACCGGGATACGAGCATGGTGCTGGTGAACGCGATCAGCTTTTTGGACAAGTGGGCGTCGCCGTTTAAGCGGGAGAACACCAAGAATCTGCCGTTCTGGACGTCGTCGGGCGGGCAAAAATCGGTTCCGACGATGACGGGTCAGGGCGAGTATCGGTACGCGAAGGGCGACCATTGCCAGGCGTTGACGTTGCCGTACAAGTCTGGGCTGGGAATGACGATCGTGCTTCCCGACAAGGGGACGTCGGTGGCGTCGGTGCTTGGCCAACCGGACCTGCTGAACCATTTGAACTCGATTTCGCGCGAAGATCGCGGCTCGGTGTTCATTCCGCGGTGGCAGTCGGAGTTCTCGTGGAACCTGCGCAAGTGGATGGAAGGTCAGGGCGTGAAGGCGGCCTTTGATCCGGCGAGCGCCGACTTCAGCGGAATTTCGAATGTCCGGCTGGTGGTGAGCCAGGCGGTGCAGAAGACGTATATCAAGGTCGACGAGGAAGGCACCGAGGCGGCGGCGGCGACGGGGATTACCATGCGTCCGACGTCGATTCGCATCGGGGAGCCGTTCGAGTTTCGGGCGGATCATCCGTTCGCGTACTTCATCTGGTCGCCGGGCGGCGTGGTGCTGTTTGCGGGAATCGTGAACAATCCGGCGGGTTAATTTCGCCAGAACATTCGGACCCTGCCTAGCGTCTGGTTAGGATATGGAGCTTTTAGGCAGGGGACCCCGTGCTCCTTCACTGGTTTCTCGTGGGGAGTTGCTCCAGTCCGTCGATCGGTTTACTCGGGAGGTTCTCGTCGATCTTTCGAGGACCGAAACCGGCAACGCGATGATCGCGCCGTGGGGAGTTTATGACCTCATGAGCCTCCTTCGGTCCAGTGCAGGGCGAGAAGCCGGGTTGGCTCTCGGCAAGGTGCTCTGCACCTCGGCTTTGCCGCCCGACGTGCACCCCCAGTTGCAAGTTGCTCGCGCCGACATGCTGGGGCCCATTGATTCTGGTGCGTTGGCGTCGGCAACGGCGATCTGGACGGATACAGACGTCGAGTTGAAAAAGGAATTCAGGCATGTGGCGGCTGAAAGCTTCGATGCGGACATCCGCCAAGTGAGGTTTCCTGAGCCCGCTTGCCAAGAGATCAACGAGTTTGCACGGATGAAGACGGACGGGCGAATCCCGAAAATCGTCGATTCGCTGCGGAACGATGCGCGAATTGTGGTGGCGAATGCGATCAGTTTTGTGGACAAATGGCAGAAGCCGTTTCCGTCTGACCATTCGGGACCTCGACCTTTTCATCTGGCTTCTGGAGACCGTGTCGACGTGCCCATGATGGAACTTGAGTCCACCTTTGAATACGGAGAGGACAAGCTATCTCAGCATTTGAGACTTGAGTACCGGTGTGGGTTATCGATGTCGTTGATTCTGCCTCGACCCGGAATTTCGGTTTCCGACGCGTTGGTCTCGCTCCAGACTTTGTCGAGTCGGGCTCATCATTCGTATCGAGGAGTTGTGACCTTGCCGCGATGGAAGTCCGAATTCGAATGGAATGTTTTGGATTGGGTCATGAGGAAGATCGATCCGGCGGGGCCAAAGCTCGTGTTTACGGAGATGGCGAGCGAGCCACTTTCTCTGAGTGCCTTTAATCAGCGCACCTTCATTGAAGTCGATGAAGAAGGAACGGATGCACGCGCCATCGGCATGTTCCTGATGACAGCGAGTGCGAAGCCGAAGATCGTCGAGCCGTTTGAGTTTCGGGCGGATCGTCCTTTCATTTATTTCATTCGTTCGCTTTCGGGCATTCCCCTCTTTGCGGGAATCGTGAACAATCCGGTGGGTTAATTTCGCCAGACCATGCGGACGTCGGGTTCGCCTTCCTCGTTGGCTTTGCCGTCGGTCCATTCGACCTCGATGAAGCCTTCGCGGGCATAGAAGCGCCGGGCTCCTTCGTTGACTTGGAAGGTCCAGAGTTGGAGGCCGTTGGGGCTGGCCTCTTTGGCGAAGTCGAGGAGCTTTCGTCCGATGCCTCGTCCGGTTTGGCCGCGATGGCAGTAGAGTTGATCGACCCACCCGTCGTGGACGTCGAGCCAGCCGACGATATGGTCGTCTTGGGTGTAGACGTGGGAGGAGCCGCGGTCGATGAGGCGGTGGACGATGTACCATTCGACCTCACCAGTCGTGTGGGCGATCGGGACGGTATCGCGGCGAATGTCTTCGTAGAATTCGGCGATGGCGGGGGCGTCATCGATGGTGGCGAGTCGGATCATCTTAAAACTTCGGTGGCATGGTGGTCAGGCGTGGATCGACTAATCTTCGATCGATTGAGTACGGTACTGAGATCGATCCAATCGAAGTTCATCCTCGGTACCTCCTTTTGCTGAGTGAGCCAGCACGACCAATTCCCAGGCCGCCGTCATTCTTTCCTCGGGAGATCGAGAGGCCTGGTATTCAAGGTCAAATTCGACCGTGCCTTCGTCCGCGGAGCAAATCTGATACCACCCTTTTTCAGTCTTGTGGATCACAGGTTCATTATATTCTTGGTTCAGAAGGACCCTTTGCTTGGCAAATGAGTTTGCCGCCATAATGGCGGGGTTGTCCCGATGCTCGGGACTCCTCGGACTTCTTGCGGGTGCGGGACGAATCCCGGGGTGCAAGCACCCCGGGCTAACGTCTGCGACCTCTCCGAGGTCGTTCCCGTCTGGTAAGGGGTACTTGATTCAGAGTGTGGATCATTCGTCAATGAATCCTCCCCACCTCCCGATGTCACCACGCTCCATTTCCCTTCGCCAAAGGATAGCCTCGTTTTACGAAAGGCTTTCGGCTAGTCTTCCTCCCCACCGTTTC